>NZ_JAAKZZ010000356.1 GCF_011045075.1 Streptomyces boncukensis | reverse complement strand
CTGCGCCGAGGATGCCCAGGATGGCGGTGACGAAGCTGGTGCCGGGGGGTGCGGCCAGGGCGATCAGGGTGTCGGGGCCGGCGCCGGCCTCGGCCAGCCGGTGGGAGAGGGCGGCGGCGCGGGCGGTCAGCTCCGCGTAGCTGAGGCGGGTGGTGCCGTCGTCGACGGCCAGGGCGTGCGGGGTGCGCTCGGCCAGCTCCCGTACCCGGGCCACCACATCCGTGAACCGGTCCACATCCGCCGGGGGCGCGGGGCGCAGATGCAGCCGCTCGCGCTCGCCGGACAGCAGGACGCCGTGCCGGGCCAGCGGCGCGTCCGGCGCCTCCGGCAGCTGGCGCAGCACGCCGGTGAGGCGGCTCAGCACGTCCTCGGCCTGCTGCGCGGTGTACAGGTCGGGGCGGTAGCCCAGGTCCAGCCGGAGGCGTTCGCCGGGCAGCACGATCAGGCTCAGCGGGTAGTGCGTGGCGTCCTTCGCCGCGAGGTCCGTGATGCGCAGCCCCGGCGCGGGCTCGGCCATCTCCTCCGGGTCCAGCGGGTAGTTCTCGAAGACCAGAACGGTGTCGAACAGTTCGCCGGTGCCCGCGCACCGCTGGACGCGGGTGAGGCCCAGGTGCTGGTGGCCCAGCAGCGCGGCCTGCCGCTCCTGGAGTTCCGCGAGGACGGCGGCGAACGGCTTCGCCGGGTCGAGTTCGACGCGTACGGGCAGGGTGTTGATGAACAGCCCGACCATGGTCTCCACGCCCGGCAGCTCCGGCGGGCGGCCCGAGACGGTGCCGCCGAACAGCACGTCGCGCTGCCCGGTCAGCGCGCCGAGCGTCACCGCCCAGGCGCCCTGTACCAGCGTGTTGAGGGTCAGGCCGCGGGACCGGGCCCAGCGGCCCAGCTCGGCGGTGAGGTCGGCGTCCAGCTCCCGCTCGCAGTGCTCGGGCAGGACGGCGGCGGCGCGCCCCGCGGCCCCGGGCGCGACAAGGGTGGGCCCCGCGACCCCGTCCAGCGCGGTCCGCCAGGCGTCCTCGGCCGCGTCCTGGTCCTGCCGGGCCAGGTGCGCGAGGTACGTCTTGTACGGGGTGACGCGGGGCAGCTCGGCCCCGCCGTCCCGGTACAGCGCGAACAGCTCGCGCACCAGCAGCGGCATCGACCAGCCGTCGAACAGCAGTTGGTGCGCGGTCAGCACCAGCCGGTGCGCGGCGGGTCCGGTGCGGATCAGGGTGAAGCGCAGCAGCGGGGGGCGGGCCACGTCGAAGGGGCGCACCCGGTCCGCGTCGGTGATGCGTCGCGCCTCCTGCGCGTCGGGCGCGTCCCGTTCCGTCCAGGGCAGCTCGACGGCGCGCGGGACGATCTGCACGGGCTCGCCGTTGCGGCGGTAGCGGAACGCGGACCTCAGGTTCGGGTGCCGCTCCAGCAGCCCGGCCGCCGCGCCGCGCAGCGCGTCGGGCGACAGCGGCCCGGCGAGGTCCAGCACCAGCTGCACCGCGTACACATCCAGCTCGCGCTCCTGGGAGAACACCGCGTGGAAGAGCAGGCCCTCCTGGAGCGGCGTCAGCGGAAGGACGTCGCTGAGGTTGGGCTTTCTCGGCTGCGGATGCGCCGTCGTCGTGCGCTTCACCGGGACCACTCCTCTTCCTCGGCCAGGTCGGCCATCTCGGCCTCGAACTCGTCGATCTCGTCCTGGCTCAGGGCCAGCAGCTCCACGTCGGACGGTGTGTGGCCGCCCGCCTGCGGGGTGTGCGCGTGCCGGACGAGGGCCTGGAGGGCCCGGAACCAGGCGTCCGCCAGCTCCGCCACCTCCGGCTCGGCCAGCAGCTCGCCCGCCCAGGTCCAGGTGGCGGCCAGCCGCGGCCCGTCCGCGCCGTCCTCGGTCAGCGCGTTGACGTCGAGGACGTGCGGCAGCGGCATCCCGTCGTCGGCCCCGGCGGCGACGAGCGCGGACTCGGGCGTCGGCGCCCAGTCCTCGTCGCTGGGCGCGGGCAGCCGGCCCAGGTAGTTGAAGCCGAGCTGCGGCGCGGGCGCGGCGGCGATCCCGGGCTCCCGGGCGAGGTGCCGGAGCACGCCGTGGCCGAGGCCGTGGTCCGGCAGGGACCGCAGCCGCTCCTTGATCCGCTTGAGCGCGTGCCCGGCGGCCGGGCCGCCCGCGAACGCCTCGTCCCGCGCGATCGGGCCGGGGTCCAGCCGTACGGGGCAGGTGCTGGTGAACCAGCCGACGGTGCGGGCGAGGTCCACGCCGGGCGCGAACTCCTCCCGCCCGTGCCCCTCCAGCTCGACCAGTACCCCGCCGCCCGGCTCCGCGCCGCGCCGGGCGCGCCAGTCGTCCACGGCGAGCGCGAGGCCGGTCAGCAGCACGTCGTTGACCTCGGCGTGGAAGGCAGCCGGGACCTCGGTGAGCAGCGCGCGGGTGGTCTCCTGGTCCAGGGTGCGGCGCAGCGAGCGGGCGGTGGCGACGGTGTCGCGGTCCGGGTCGGGGGCGCGGGACCCGAGCAGCGGGTCGCCGCCGGCGAGCTGCTGCTGCCACAGCGCGGCCTCGCCGTCCCGCCGGCCGGCCTCGGCCTCCTGCGCGAGCAGTCCCGACCAGTGCCGCAGCGAGGTGCCGACGGGCTCCAGCGCCGGCGGCTCCCCGGAGCGCGCTGCGGCGTACGCCTGCGCCAGGTCCGGCAGCAGGATCCGCCACGACACGCCGTCGACGACCAGGTGGTGCAGGGTGAGCAGCAGCCGCCCGGGGCGCTCGGGGCCCGCGTCGAACCAGACGGCCGTCACGACGGTGCCCTCGCGCGGGGCGAGCCGCCGCTGTGCGGCGCGCGCGGTCCCGGTGACGGCGTCGGCGACGGCGTCCTCGTCCAGCGAGCCGACGCCGGTGCGGGTCAGCACCTCGCGGGCCAGTACGGACCCGGACTCGCGCACCCGCAGCGTCCAGGCGCCGGATCCGTCCGCGCCGGTGCCGCCGGTGTCGTCCAGCCGGATCCGCAGCGCGTCGTGGTGGTCGAGGACGGCCTGCAGGGCGCGGGCGAGGACCGGCAGCGAGGCCCCGGCGGGGGTGCGTACGACGACGGACTGGTGGAACCCGTCGACGGGCCCGCCGAGTTCGCGCAGCCAGTGCACGATCGGCGTCGGCGCCAGCGCGCCCACCCCGTCGTCGGCGCCGACGACCCGCCGGTCCGCCGCGCTGCCCGCGGCGGCGGCGAGCCCGGCGGGGGTGCGGTGGGTGAACACGTCCTGCGCCGTCAGCAGCAGATCCTCCTTCAGGGCGCGGCTGACGAGCTGGATGGAGGTGATGGAGTCGCCGCCCAGGTCGAAGAAGCTGTCGTCGGCGCCGACCGCGTCCAGGGCCAGCACCTCGGCGAAGATCCGGCACAGCGCCGCCTCGGCGGGGGTGCCGGGCGCCCGCCGCTCCGCCCTGCCGCCGGTGCGGTCCGGCGCGGGCAGCGCCGCGCGGTCCAGCTTCCCGTTCCCGGTCAGCGGGAGGGCGTCCAGCGTGACGAAGGCGGCCGGGACCATGTGCTCGGGCAGCCGGGCCGCGAGGTGCGCCCGCAGCTCCTCCGCCCCGGGGCCGCGCGGGGTGACGTACGCGGCGAGCTGCCGCACGCCGGGGCGGTCCTCGCGGACGACGACGGCGGCCTGGCCCACGGCGGGGTGCGCCAGCAGCGCCGTGACGACCTCGCCCGGCTCGACTCGGAAGCCGCGGACCTTGACCTGGTCGTCGGCGCGCCCGACGTAGTCCAGGGTGCCGTCGGGCCGCCAGGCCACCAGGTCCCCGGTGCGGTACATGCGCGCGCCGGGCTCCGGGCCGTACGGGTCGGGCACGAAGCGCTGCGCGGTCAGCTCCGGGCGGTGCAGATAGCCCAGCGCCAGCCCGCCGCCCGCCAGATACAGCTCGCCCGTGACGCCGGGCGGCACCGGGCGCAGCCCCGCGTCCAGGACGCGGATCCGGGTGCCCGCCAGCGGGCGGCCCACCGGCGGCCTGCCGCCGGCGCGCGGGTCGAGCGCGGTGCTGACGGTGGCGCACACGGTGGACTCGGTCGGCCCGTACGCGTTCAGCATGGTGCGGCCGTCCGCCCAGCGGGCCACCAGCTCGGGCGAGCACGCCTCGCCCGCCGTGATGACGGTGATGCCGTCGGGCATCGGCAGCTCCTCCGGCCAGGCGGCGAGCACGGTCGGCGGCAGGCACACCACCTCCACGCGGGCCCGCTCGATCAGGCGGGCCAGCGGCGCGCCGGGCGCCCGGTCCGCGTCGTCGGCGAGCACCAGCACCGCGCCGGTCAGCAGCGAGGCGCACACCTCCCAGGCCGCCGCGTCGAAGCTGAACGACGCGAACTGCAGCACCCGGGTGCCCTCGTACACCCCGAACCGGTCGCTCTGCGCGGCGAGCCGGGCCACGGCGCCGTGCGGCACGGCCACGCCCTTGGGGCGCCCTGTGGAGCCGGAGGTGTAGATGACGTACGCGGGGTGCCGCGCGGTGAGGGGGCGCACCCGCTCGGCGTCGGTCGGGTCGTGCGCGGGGCGCGCCGCCACCTCGGCCGCCGTCTCCGGCGCGTCCAGCACCAGCGCCAGGGTCCCGTCGGACGGGACACGGGCGGCGTGGTCCCGGGTCGTCAGGACGGCGGCGGGGCGGGCGTCCCCGACCATGAGCGCCACCCGGTCCGCCGGGTAGCCGGGGTCGACGGGCAGATACGCCGCGCCCGCCTTGAGGACGCCGAGCAGCGCGGTGACCGCGCGCGCGGAGCGCGGCAGCACCAGCGCGACGGTGTCGCCGGGGCCGACGCCCCGCGCGATCAGCTGGTGCGCGATCCGGTTCGCCGCCGCGTCCAGCTCGGCGTACGTCACCTCGGTGCCCTCGCTCGCCAGGTCCAGCGCCGCGCGGTGCGGGCCGCGGGCGAGCCGGTCCGCGAACAGCGCGGGCAGCGTGCCGGCCTCGGGCGCCTCGGCCCGGGAGCCGTCCCAGGCGCCCAGGACCAGCTCCCGCTCGTGCGGCAGCAGCGCGTCCCGGGCGCTCAGCGGCTCGTCGGGCGCGGCGGTCAGCGCGGCCAGCAGCGCGGCCAGCCGGTCCGCGAGCCGGGCCGCACCGGAGGCGGTGAACAGGTCGGCGCTGTACTCCAGCTGCCCGGCGAGTCCGCCGCCCGGCAGCTCGGTCAGCTCGAAGGCCAGGTCGAAGCGGGCGGTGCCGGTGGGCACGGGGGCGACCCGGGTGGTCAGGCCGGGCAGCGCGAAGTCCGCCTCTTCGTGGTTCTGGTAGGCCAGCAGCACCTGGAACAGCGGCTGGCGGGCCAGCGAGCGGGTGGGCGCCAGCGCGTCCACGAGCTGTTCGAACGGCAGGTCCTGGTGCGCGAACGCCGCCAGGTCCGCCTCCCGCGCCCGGCCGACCAGCTCCCGGAACGTGGGGTCGCCGCTCAGGTCCGTACGCAGCACGAGGGTGTTGACGAAGAAGCCGACCATGCCCTCCAGCGCGCCGTCCGCGCGCCCGGCGACCGGGGTGCCCACGGGAATGTCGTCGCCCCCGCCGAGCTTGCCCAGCAGCGCGGCCAGCGCGGCGTGCAGCACCATGAAGGGCGAGGCGCCGGTCTCGCGGGCCAGCCGGGCGACCGCCTCGCGCAGCGCGCGGGGCAGCTCGAAGCCGACGGTCCCGCCCTGCCAGGACGCGGTCTGCGGGCGCGCGCTGTCGGTGGGCAGCGGGATCTCCTCCGGCAGCCCGTCCAGCGCGGTGCGCCAGTACCCGAGCTGCCGCGCCGCCAGCGACTCCGGGTCGTCCGGGTCGCCCAGCAGCTCCCGCTGCCACAGCGTGTAGTCGGCGTACTGCACCGGCAGCGGCTCCCAGCCGGGCGCCTCGCCGCGCAGCCGCGCCCCGTACGCCGTGCACAGGTCGCGGGCCAGCGGCAGCACCGACCAGCCGTCGCCCGCGATGTGGTGCAGCACGACCAGCAGGACGTGCTCGTCCGGCGCCAGCTCGAACAGCTCGGCGCGCAGCGGGAGTTCGGCGGTCAGCCGGAAGGCGCGCGCGGTGCGGTCGGCCAGCACCGCGTCCAGCACGTCCTCCGTCACCCGGGTCACCGGCAGCGCGGGGTGTGCCGAGCCCGCCGCCAGCACGACCTGCGCGGGGCGGCCGTCGTCGTCGGGGAAGACGGTGCGCAGCGCCTCGTGCCGGTCCACGACATCGCCGAGCGCGGCGGCCAGCGCGTCCGGGTCCAGCTCACCGGTCAGCCGCAGCGCGCGGGGCAGATGGTAGGTGGCGGCGCGGCCGTCGAGGTGGCCGAGGAACCACAGCCGCTGCTGCGCGAACGACAGCGGCAGTTCGTCCGGCCGCTCGTCCTCCGGTACGGCGGCGGGCCGCGGGCGCGCGGGTCCGGCGTCCGGAAGCAGCTGGGCCAGCTCGGCGGCGGTGGGGGTCTCGAACACGGCCCGCAGCGGCAGCTCGGCGCCCAGCGTCTGGCGCAGCCTGCTGAGCGCCTTGCTCGCCAGCAGCGAGTGGCCGCCCAGCTCGAAGAAGTCGTCGTCGGCCCCCACCACGTCCTGGCCCAGCACCTCGGCGAAGATCCGGCAGAGCAGCTCCTCGTGCTCGGTCGCGGGCTTGCGGCCGGTGGCGGAGTGGGTGAGGTCGGGTTCCGGGAGGGCTTTGCGGTCTACCTTGCCGTTGGGGGTGAGCGGGAGGGTGTCGAGGACGAGGATGGCGGTGGGGACCATGTAGTCGGGCAGCAGGGTGGCCAGCTGGGATCTGGCTTCGGACGGTTCGAGGGTTCCGGTGATGTGGGCGATGAGTCGGGTGTTGCCTTGGGGGTCGGGCGTGGTGGTGGCGATGGCGTCGGTGATGCCGTTGAGGGTGCGCAGGGTGGTTTCGACTTCGCCGAGTTCGATGCGGTGGCCGCGGATCTTGACCTGGTGGTCGACGCGCTCCAGGAACGCCAGGCGTCCGTCCGCGAGCTGGCGCACCCGGTCACCGGTGCGGTACATCCGTGCCCCGGGCTCCGGGTGGAACGGGTCGGGCAGGAACGCGCGGGCGGTGCGCACCGGGTCGTCCAGGTAGCCGCGCCCCACGCCGTCCCCGCCCACGTACAGCTCCCCCGGCGTGCCGGGCGGCAGCGGCTGCAGGCGGTCGTCGAGCACGTACAGGCCCGTGTTGCGGACCGGCGCCCCGATGGGCGCGTGGGTGGGGGTGAGGTCGTCGGGCCCGGTGAGGGTGGCGTGGGTGACGTCGTCGGAGCACTCGGTGGGGCCGTAGGCGTTGACGAGGGGGATGCCGGGACAGCGGGCGAACCAGCGGACCGCGAGGTCGGCGGGCAGCGCCTCGCCGGTGACGACCAGGCGGCGCAGCGGGGCGAGCGCGGGCGTCTCGGCTCCCGCGTCCCAGCCGTCCAGCGCGGCGCGCAGGAGGGAGGGGACGACTTCCAGGACGGTGATGTGTTCGGCGTCCACGAGGTGGAAGAGGGCTTGGGGGTCGGTGGCTGTTTCGCGGGGGACGATGCGGGTGGTGCCGCCGGTGACGAGGGCGGTGAGCATCTGCCAGATGGAGATGTCGAAGGTGACGGGTGCGTTGTGCACGAGGGTGTCGTTCTCGTGCAGGTCCAGGTCTTCGATCTTGGCGTGCAGGTGGTTGACCATGCCGGCGCGGTGCACCATGGCGCCTTTGGGGCGGCCGGTGGAGCCGGAGGTGAACAGGACGTAGGCGAGGTCGTGGGGGTGTGCTGTTGCCGGTGGTGTGCCGGTGTGCCGGTGGGGCGCGGAGTCCAGCGCGAGGAGGCGGGCGTGGGTGCCGGAGGCGGTTGCTGTCTGGCGGGCGTAGTCCTCCTGGTCTGCGGTGTGCAGGAGGAGGGGGGCTCGGCTGTCGCTGAGCAGGGTTGCCCCTCGGGGGACCGGGGCGGTGACGTCCAGGGGGACCCAGGCTGCTCCTGCGCCGAGGATGCCCAGGATGGCGGTGACGAAGCTGGTGCCGGGGGGTGCGGCCAGGGCGATCAGGGTGTCGGGGCCGGCGCCGGCCTCGGCCAGCCGGTGGGAGAGGGCGGCGGCGCGGGCGGT
>NZ_JAAKZZ010000355.1 GCF_011045075.1 Streptomyces boncukensis | reverse complement strand
CCCACGATCCCGCCCACCGCCGCGGCGACGAGCCCGGCCTGGAGCGGTGCGCCGGTCGCCAGGGCGATGCCGAGCGAGAGCGGCAGTGCGATGAGAAATACGGTCACCGAAGCGGACAGGTCTTTGCCCCAGCGTTTCCGGGAACGCTCGCGGGACCCTCGGGGGGCGCTGGGGACATGGGGGCAGGCGGACATCGTGTCTCCCTCGACGGATGGCACGGTGCGTGACCGTCTGGATACTCCCAAGCATCGGTAAACGAAGAGTAATGCCGTGTAAAGCTCCGGAGAAGTCCGCACCGTTGCCTGGGCCCGGGATTCCCCCTCACGAGTGAACAGCGGCTAGAAGTCAGCTTGTCGTATATATCCGAGCTGCCCGTTATGTGAAGTTGATTGTCAGGTAATCGCCGATCGCCGTGCCGCGCTGCGCCGCCGCCGGAGGACGGCGGCTGCACGACGACAGCACCACGAGAGAACGAGGTGAGCCGATGGCGTGCGGGCGAAGACGGAATCCGGGCAGCGCGGTCGCGCTGGGGTTCCTGACGCTGGCCCTGCTCCTCAGTGGATGCACGGAGAGCACGGAGCAGCGCGTAGAACAGCGCACAGAGCAGCGCACGGACGTCGCGGAGCGCCGTCCGGAAGGGAAACCCAGGACGCCGGTACGCCTCCTCGGGGACGGCTCGACGGCCATCACCGGCCGGCAGCCGGCGCAGCCGCACCCCCGGCGGATCGGACCGGGCCGGAAGCCGCCGCAGTTCGTCGTCTTCTCCTGGGACGGCGCGGGCGAGGACGGCAAGCGGCTCTTCTCTCGCTTCCGCAAAGCGGGCAAAAAGTACGGCGCCTCGCAGACGTACTTCGTCAGCGGCGTCTATCTGCTGCCCGAGGCGGAGAAGAAGCGCTACGCGGCTCCGGGCCGCGGCCGCGGCGCCTCCGACATCGGCTACCTCAAGGACCGGAACGTCCGCGCCACCCTGCGGCAGCTACGCGCGGCGTGGCAGGACGGCAGCGAGATCGGCACGCACTTCAACGGCCACTTCTGCGGCGCGAAGGGCGTGGGGAGCTGGACGGTGGCGCAGTGGAAGAGCGAGATCCGGCAGGCCAGATGGTTCGTGCAGAACTGGAAGACGACCACCGGCTGGCGGCGCGCCAAGCCCCTCCCGTTCAACTACACCACCGAGCTCATCGGCGGCCGTGCCCCCTGTCTGGAAGGCCAGCGGAACCTGTTGAAGGCGGCACGCCAGATGGGCTTCCGCTACGACTCCAGCGGCAACGGCACCCAGGTGTGGCCGGACAAGCGTGAGGGACTGTGGGACCTGCCGCTCCAGCAGATTCCGATGCCGGGCCGGAAGTTCGAGACGCTGTCCATGGACTACAACTTCCTCGCCAACCAGTCCGGCACGGTCAACGGTCCTGTCGGCAAGCGCGCGGCGTATGGACGGCAGATGCGCGACGGACTCCTTCAGGGGTTCCGCCGCGCGTACACCACCAACCGCGCACCCCTGGTCATCGGGAACCACTTCGAGGACTGGAACGGCGGGGTCTACATGGACGCCGTCGAGAACGTGATGCGGACGGTGTGCCGGAAGAAGGACGTGCGCTGCGTCTCCTTCCGGCAACTGGTCGACTGGCTGGACGCCCAGGACCCCCGGGTGCTCGCCAAGCTGCGCACCCTGGACGTGGGCGAACGGCCTCCGGACGGGTGGAGCACCTTCCTTCCCACCCCGGTCCCGGGGGTGCAGTCCCGCTAGCCGCGCTGTCCCGTGCCGTCCCGTCCCGGTGCCCGTGCGCCGGGACGGGGCACGACCGGCCGGAGGCCCGCACCGGGCGTGTCAGGCGGGCTGCGGTACGACGAGGTCCTCGCTCAGCACGAAGGAGGGGTCGACCTGCGCGGCGAGATCGGCGCCGGTCTTCTCGTTCCCCCAGCTCTCCGCGTTCCGCAGGTGGAAGTGCACCATCTGGTGCGTGTAGCGCTCCCAGTCCCGCTGCTCGTACGCGCCGACCGCCGCCTCGTACAGCGTCTCCAGCGCACGGGAGTTGGGCTCCTCCAGCTCACCGTACGGGCGCGGCCTGCCCTTCTCCATGGCGCGGACCCAGTCCGAATGGCCGACGGCGACGAGCAGGTCGTCACCTGTCTCCTGGCGCAGGAAGTCCAGGTCGTCCTCGCTCTGCACCTTGTTCCCGACCACACGCAGGCAGACGCCGAAGTCGCGTGCGTACTCCTTGTACTGCCGGTAGACCGAGACGCCCTTGCGGGTCGGTTCGGCCACCAGGAACGTCATGTCGAAACGGGTGAACATTCCGGAGGCGAACGAGTCGCTCCCCGCCGTCATGTCCACCACCATGAACTCGTCCCGCCCGTCGACAAGGTGGTTCAGGCACAGCTCGACCGCGCCGGTCTTCGAGTGGTAGCAGGCGACCCCCAGGTCGGAGTCGGTGAACGGCCCCGTGGCCAGCAGCCGGATGGGCCTGCCCTCCAGAAGGACGGGGTGTGCGCAGGCGTCGTAGACGGGGTTGTCCTCGCTGATCCGCAGCAGCCGCGACCCCGCTCCCGGGGGAGTCGTTTTGATCATCGTCTCGGCCGAGGTGATCCGCGGGTTGCTGCCGCGCAGATAGTCCTTGATGAGCGGGAGCCGCGCGCCCATCGCGGGCAGTGCGGCGGCCTCGTCCTCGTCCAGCCCGAGCGCGGCGCCCAGGTGCTGGTTGATGTCGGCGTCCACCGCGACCAGCGGAGCGCCGCGCGCGGCGAGGTGCCTGATGAACAGCGAGGACAGCGTGGTCTTGCCACTGCCGCCCTTCCCTACGAAAGCGATCTTCATGTTCATCAGCGTAATGTGCGCGGCCCCGGCGGCAGGACGCGGCGAGTGAAGAAGACCACTCGAATGAGGTGTTGGGCGGTCGGAAGTCGTGCGTAGGGTCGTACGCATGAGTAACACCGTGGACCCCGTCGACCCGCTGGCCCCGCTCGCAGAGCTGCCCGGTGTGCCGCAGGCCGTGGAATCCGTGCGCAAAGCCGTCGACCGGGTCTACGGACACCGGATCATGCGCCGGCGCAGCAGCGAGGTGAGCGGCGAGGCGGCGCTGCGCGGAGCGCGCGCCTCGGCCGCACTGGAGGGCGCGGACTGGGCGCTGGAGGAAGTGCGGCGGCGCACCGACTTCGGCGTCGCGGGCGAGCCCCGTACGGTCGGGGCCGCGCTGCGGGTGACGGCGGAGGCCGGTCAACTGCTGGACGTCTGGCAGCAGTCGCCGCTCCGCGTGCTCGCCCGGCTGCACCTGGTGGCCGCCGGGAAGGGAGAGCCGGGCGACGCGGTGGGCAGGCCGCGGCTCGCCGGGGAGCCGGTGGACGGGCCCGAGGCCGGGTCGGCGCCGCCCCCGGCCGACGAGGTGGGGGTGCGGCTGGACGGGCTCGCGCAGCTCATCACGGGCGGCACCTCGGCGCCCGCGCTGGTTCTCGCCTCCGTGGTGCACGGCGAGCTGATGACCCTGCGTCCGTTCGGCTCGTACAACGGGCCGGTGGCGCGCGCCGCCGAGCGGATCGTGCTCATCGGCAGCGGACTCGACCCCAAGGCGATCTGCCCGGCCGAGGTGGGCCAGGCGGAGCAGGGGCGCGAGGCGTACCGGGCGGCACTGGACGGCTTCGCGTCCGGCACGCCTGAAGGGATGGCCGCGTGGATCGCCCAGTGCGGACGCGCGGTGGAGCTGGGCGTACGCGAGAGCACGGCGGTCTGCGAGGCGCTGCAGCGCGGCGCCGCCTGACGGGCCGGACTGCCCGCCGACACGAAATGCGGCGGCACCTGCTTGCGCATGTGTGCCGCCGCTGGCATGTCCGCCGGGTTACCAGTGCGTGCTTCCCTTTGTGCCCATCAGCACGGGACTTCGCCCGTTCCCTGGTGGGTCCTGCCCGATCCGCGGGCTACGCGTCGCGTGGGTGCCCAGTTTTCATGCGTCCGGTCCGTGGGGCCGATATGCGTGAGCGGGATCCTTCCGGATGCCGCTGGTCTCGCGGGCCGTTGACTCCTTTGTACTCCGCGGCAGGGGCCAACGGAAGCCCTTGCCGCAGATCTTTACTTTCCACTTCAAAAGGTCGCTATACGCATTAAAATGGACGAAATGGTCCGAGGCGGGCTCGGCGTCGGCTGTTGTACCAGACGAGCCCGGCTGCCGCCGCGGCGGCGCCGACGGCGGCCGTGACCGCGAGCGCAGGCCGGGAGGGCATCGGCAGGCTGTGGATCCGCTGCTTGAGGCGGACCGGCCGGGAGAAGGACAGCACCGGCCAGCCGCGTGCGAGCGCCTCCTTGCGCAGGGCGCGGTCCGGATTGACGGCGTGCGGGTGGCCGACCGCTTCGAGCATGGGCACATCGGTCGCGGAGTCGCTGTACGCGTAGCAGCGCGCGAGGTCGTATCCCTCGCTCCCGGCCAGCTCTCGGATCGCCTCGGCCTTGGCCGGGCCGTAGGCGTAGTACTCGATGTCGCCCGTGAAGCGCCCGTCCTCCACAACCATCCGGGTGGCCACGACGCGGTCCGCGCCGATCATGTCGCCGATGGGCTCGACGACCTCGGCGCCCGAGGTGGAGACGATCACGACGTCCCGCCCGGCAAGGTGGTGCTCCTCGATGAGGGAGGCGGCCTCGTCGTAGATGATGGGGTCGATGAGGTCGTGGATCGTCTCCGCGACGATCTCCTTGACCTGCTGCACGTCCCAGCCCCGGCTGAGTGCCGACAGGTACTCGCGCATCCGTTCCATCTGGTCGTGGTCGGCTCCGCCGAGGAGATATACGAACTGCGCGTAGGCGGTGCGGAGTACGGCGCGGCGATTGATCAGGCCACCTTGGTAGAAGGACTTGCCGAAGGTGAGCGTGCTCGACTTCGCAATGACCGTCTTGTCCAGATCGAAGAAGGCGGCTGTGCGGGGCATCGCTAGGTTTTCCACGGGTGCGAGCATAGGCGCCAACCATTCGGCGTAAGGTGGGGCGCGTGGGTTTGCCTGAGAAGGCTCTCGGGTACACCATGGAAGTCACGGATCGTTCGCGACCGTGCTAACCCGGCCCGACTCCTCCCCCCCCGAGTCGGCCGTGGGGACGACCCCCGCTCTCCCCCCCGGCGGGGGTCGTCGCATGTCCAGGGGCATCTTTCCGGCACGCGCGGCGTGCGCGCCCGCCTTGTCGATCTTTCCGGGGTGCGACAGCCCGCTCGCACGATCTGTGACTGAGTGTAATCGGTAGGCTGCTCTCCGGAAGTCACTGGTATGGGTGACGGAATTTTCCACGACCGCCGAGTTGTCCACAGTTTTGGTCCATGATCCCCAACTTTTTCCGGTTCGCAGCACGGTGATTCCCGGCGGCGTCCGCTGCGCTTTGCGGATGCGAGGACGCCCGGTGCGAACGAGGACGGGATCTTGGCTGAAAACATTCTCATTGTGACCGAGGAGGACGAACTCCTCGATGACCTACTGCGACTGTGCGCGGCTGCCGGGGCCGAGGCGGATGTCGCGCACGGGGTGCCCGCGGGCGGGATGAGCTGGGCGAGCTGGGGCGGAGCCGCCTCGTGGGAGCGCGCCCCGCTGGTGCTCGTCGGGGACGACTGCGCGCGGGCGGCGGGCCTCCACAGCGGCCCGGACAGCACCTCGCCCGGCGCGCCGCGCAGGCCGGGTGTGCTGCTGATCGGCCGCGACCTCGACGAGCCGGGGGTCTGGGAGCGCGGCGTCCGGATCGGCGCCGAGGGCGTGGTGGTGCTGCCCGACGCGGAGGACTGGCTCGCCGGCCGGATCGCCGACGCCGCGGAGGATGTCGGACAGCCCGCGCTGACCGTCGGAGTGATCGGCGGACGCGGCGGATCCGGAGCCTCCACACTCGCCTGCGCGCTGGCGGTCACCGCGGCGCGGGCCGGGCAGCGCACGATGCTTGTCGACGGCGATCCGCTCGGTGGCGGGATCGATGTGCTGCTGGGCGGCGAGCGGGTGGAAGGGCTGCGGTGGCCGGCCTTCGCCGAGTCGCGCGGGCGTGTCGCGGGTCCCGCGCTGGAGGAGTCGCTGCCGAAGCTGCACGACCTCGCGGTGCTGAGCTGGGACCGGGGGGACTCCGTGGTGATCCCGGCGGACGCGATGAAGTCCGTGCTGTCCGCGGCGCGGCGGCGCGGCGGTGTCGTCGTCGTCGACCTGCCCCGGCAGGTGGACGAGTCCGTCGCGGAGGCGCTGGTGCAGCTGGATCTCGGCCTCGCCGTCGTCCCGGCCGAGCTGCGGGCCGTCGCGGCGGCGCACCGTATGGCGTCCCGCGTGCGGATGGTGCTGCGGGACCTGCGCGCCGTCGTGCGCACCCCCGGAGGCCCCGGCGGCGAGCGGGGCTATGGGCCGGGCCTGGACGCGGACGAGGTCGCCCGGCTGCTCGGGCTGCCGCTCGCGGGCGAGCTGCCCTGGGAGAGCGGACTGCTGGAGAGCATCGACCGCGGGCTGCCGCCGGGATCCGAGAGGAGCGGCGCGCTGGCCCGCTTCTGCCGCGGGTTCTGGGACCAGGTGCTCAGCAGCGGGGAGGTGGCGGCGTGAGTCGGCTCAGGGAGCGTCGCACGGACGCCGCGCCGTACAGGCCCGGCGGGCCCGGTTCGCCCGCGCGCTTCGGCCTGCGAGGCGGCCCTGCTCCTGCCCGGCGCGCCGTCCCGCCGGGCAGGACAGGCCACCCGGACCCGGTGCCGGACCGGGCGCCGGCGCCGGGATCGGACCCGGTGCCGGGTTCGGGGCCGTCGGAGGGCGCCGGAGGGCCCGCCGCCCGCCGTCCGGAGACGGCGCGGGCCTCCGGCGGCGCGGGCGCCGACCTGCTGGACGCCGTCCGGCGGAGCCTCGCCGAGACCGGGGGCGAGCCGACGCCCGCGCGGGTCGCGGCGGCCCTGCGCGCCCAGGGGCGGCTGCTGGGGGACAGCGCGGTGCTGAGGGTGGTGGAGGCCCTGCGGTCCGAGCTGGTCGGCGCGGGCCCGCTGGAGGCGCTGCTCGCCGATCCGGACGTCACGGACGTGCTGGTGACCCGGCCCGACGAAGTGTGGGTGGACCGCGGGCGCGGCCTGGAGCGGACCAGCGTGCGCTTCCCCGACGCCGCCGCCGTACGCCGCCTGGCGCAGCGGCTGGCGACCTCGGCGGGCCGCCGCCTCGACGACGCCAGGCCGTGGGTGGACGCGCGGCTGCCCGACGGGACCCGGCTGCACGCGGTGCTGCCGCCCGTCGCCGTCGGCTCGACCTGCCTGTCGCTGCGCGTGGTGCGGCCCAGAGCCTTCTCGCTGGACGAGCTGACGGCGGCGGGCACGGTCCCGCCGGGCGGGGAGCGGCTGCTGCGGGCGATGCTGGACGCCAGGCTCTCGTACGTCATCAGCGGCGGCACCGGCTCCGGGAAGACGACGCTGCTGTCCACCCTGCTGGGCCTCGTCGGGCCGCACGAGCGGATCGTCCTCGCCGAGGACTCGGCCGAGCTGCGCCCGGACCACCCGCATGTGGTGCGGCTGGAGTCGCGCCCGGCGAACCAGGAGGGTGCGGGCCGGGTCGAGCTGCGCGACCTGGTGCGGCAGGCCCTGCGGATGCGGCCCGACCGGCTGGTGGTGGGCGAGGTGCGCGGGCCCGAGGTGACCGACCTTCTCGCCGCGCTGAACACCGGCCACGAGGGCGGCTGCGGCACGGTGCACGCCAACGCCGCCCGCGATGTGCCCGCCCGTCTGGAGGCGCTGGGCACAACGGCCGGGCTGGACAGGGCCGCGCTGCACAGCCAGCTGGCCGCGGCGCTGGATGTGATCGTCCATCTGGTGCGGGACCGCTCGGGGCGGCGGCGCATCGCGGAGATCCACGTTCTGGGCCGGGACCGGGACGGCCTGGTGACGACTGTTCCCGCCGCCGTGTGGAGCGGCAGTCCGGGCGCGGGCGGTGGCCCGGGGCACGCGGAGCCGGCCGGGGGCTTCACGAGAGGGCGCGGCTGGCCGGAGCTGGAGCGGCTGTGCCGCAGGAACGAACGCGAGGTCGCGGCCGGGCCCCCTGCCGCCGCCGGCCACGACGGACCCGGCGGTGCCCCCGGGCTCGGCGGTCGCTTCGGCGGCGCCGGCGCCGCCGTCCCCGTCTCCGCCCC
>NZ_JAAKZZ010000354.1 GCF_011045075.1 Streptomyces boncukensis | reverse complement strand
GCACGGGGGGTCGTTACGACGTTCTCACTCACAGGGAACGACGATGATCGCCCCGCCAACCTGGTACCAGACGGTCTTCATCCTGTTATCAGAACTACCTGGCACACCCGGCGGCGGATGCCGCACGCTGGAGTCCATGAGCGCCGCAGTTCCTGAACCCCTCGTCGGAACGCCCTCCGGAGACCGGGCCCGGCGCAGCGAGCTGGCCGCCTTTCTGCGCAGCCGCCGCGAGCGGATCAGCCCCGAGCGGGCCGGCCTGCCGCGCGGTCCCCGCCGCCGCACCCCGGGGCTGCGGCGCGAGGAGGTGGCGCACCTGTCGACCGTGGGCGTCACCTGGTACACCTGGCTGGAGCAGGGGCGCGACATCCACGTCTCGGCCCAGGTGCTGGACGCGCTGTCCCGGGCCCTGATGCTGGACCGCAGCGAGCGGGCCCACCTCTTCGCCCTGGCCGGCACGGCCGACCCGATGCCCACCGACGACACCACCGCGCTGCCGCCCGCCCTGCGGGAGATGCTCACGCAGCTGGAGCCCTTCCCGGCCTGCGTGCAGAACGCCCGCTACGACATCCTGGCCTACAACCGGGTCTATGGGCACCTCCTCAGCGATCTCGACACCCTGCCGCCCAGCGACCGGAACTGCATGTGGCTCGCCTTCACCGACCCCGAGTGGGGCGCGGCCATGCCGGACCGGGAGGAGACGGTCCGGCTGATGGCGGCCCGCTTCCGCTCCCGGATGGCCGGGCACCTCACCGAGCCCGCCTGGAAGGCGATGCTGAGCCGGCTGCAGTCCGCGTCCCCCGAGTTCCGCGAGCTGTGGCAGCGGCACGAGGTCGTCCGCGCCGTGGACACCGCGAAGCGCTTCCGCAACGCGCGGGTCGGCATGCTGCACTTCACGTACCACGGCCTGTGGCTGAACCCGGCGGAGGGCGCCCGGATGGGGGTGTACGTTCCGGCGGACGACGAGACCCGCCACCGGGTCGAGCGGCTGTTCGCCCTCGTGACGGAGGCCACGGCGCCAGTGGGGGACAATGGAGAGTCCGCCGCGCACAGCTAAGCCCGCACCACCGGAGGATCCCCGTCCATGGCCCCGCCGCTCCAGATCGGACCGCACACCGTCCAGCCGCCCGTCGTGCTCGCGCCGATGGCGGGGATCACCAACGCGCCGTTCCGCACGCTGTGCCGGGAGTTCTCCGGCGGGCAGGGCCTGTTCGTCAGCGAGATGATCACCACGCGGGCGCTCGTCGAGCGGAACGAGAAGACGCTGCAGCTGGTGCACTTCGACGAGAGCGAGAAACCGCGCTCCATCCAGCTCTACGGCGTGGACCCGGTGACCGTCGGCAAGGCGGTGCGCATGATCGCGGACGAGGATCTGGCCGACCACATCGACCTCAACTTCGGCTGCCCGGTGCCCAAGGTGACCCGGAAGGGCGGCGGCTCCGCGCTTCCGTACAAGCGGCCCCTGCTGCGCGCCATTCTGCACGAGGCCGTCGGCAACGCGGGCGGCCTGCCGGTGACCATGAAGATGCGCAAGGGGATCGACGACGGCCATCTGACGTATCTGGACGCCGGGCGCATCGCCGTCCAGGAGGGGATCACCGCCGTCGCGCTGCACGGCCGCACCGCCGCGCAGCACTACGGCGGCACGGCCGACTGGGAGGCCATCGCCCGGCTGAAGGAGGCTGTGCCCGAGGTGCCGGTGCTGGGCAACGGCGACATCTGGTCCGCCGACGACGCGGTCCGCATGATGCGCGAGACGGGCTGCGACGGCGTGGTGGTCGGGCGGGGCTGCCTGGGGCGCCCCTGGCTGTTCGGCGACCTGGTGGCCGCGCTCGCGCCCGGCGGCCCGGAGGCGTCCGGCGGGCCGGGGGAGCGCGCCCGTCCGACCCTGCGCGAGGTCGCCGACATCATGGTGCGGCACGCGCGGCTGCTGGGCGAGTGGCTGGGTGACGAGGCGCGCGGCGTCATCGACTTCCGCAAGCACGTCGCCTGGTACACCAAGGGGTTCTCCGTCGGCTCCGAGGCGCGCAAGCGCCTGGCGGTCGCGGCGTCGGTGGAGGAACTGCGCGCCCTGCTGGACGGGCTGGACCTGGACCAGGCGTGGCCGGCGGGCGCGGACGGGCCCCGGGGGCGGACGCAGGGGCGGAACAAGGTGGTGCTGCCGGAGGGGTGGCTCGACGACCCCGACGCGTGCGGCACCCTCACCTCCGAAGCCGAACTGGACACCTCCGGCGGCTGACCCGCCTCCGGCGGAGCCCGCTGTCCGCCGGAGCCCGCTATCCGCCGGCCTCCAGCCGCGCCGCGTACGTGTCCAGGACGCGGGCCGCGAAGACGTCGGGGTCCCAGTTGCCGGGGCGGACTTCGTCGGGGCTCTCCCAGGTGTACGCCCAGCCGCTGCGCGGGGCGCCGTCGGCCACGGGGCCGTCGAGCGGCAGGGAGCGCAGGTCGTACTCGTTGTCCTCGAAGTCGTCGAGCACGCGCCACTCGCGGGCCGTCAGGCCGCTCAGCAGCAGCCCGGACGCCGTGCTGCCGGGGGCGGCGACCAGCCCCGGGTACGGCCTGCCCTTCAGCTCCGCTGTCCGCCAGCCCGTCACGGTGGCGGGCGTACCGGTGGGGACGCGGCCCAGCAGCGCGGAGAGGATCCGGGGGAAGCGGAGCGTGCCGTAGACGAAGAGGGCGTCTGCGCCGGCGGTAATGGGGGTCCCCCCTGCTCGAGCGGAGCCGAGAGCTTGGGGGCGGGCGAGCCGCACCTGGGGCGTGGGGTTGGTCATGGGCTCCACCCTGTCGTGAACGCGGAGTCACGGCTACGGAGGGCTGTCCGCATCGTGAGACATTCGGCCACACGGGGGCGTGATTCGCGCCACCTTGATAGATGGCTCGCTCATATGAGCGCTCAGGTGTGAGTTGTATATCTCCAACGAGCGCACCAAGACTTTACTACTCCTTGGTTCGGTGTCTGAAGGGAGGCGCGGCGGTGAGCGCGCCGCAAACCGGCAATTGCCGTAATCCCCGAATCTCTCTCCTCCAACTTATGAATGGCATGCCCAACTGGTTGAGGCGGCCCACACTTTCGATCTCTCGGCAGATGGGTGGTTACAGCCGTGTGACATGCCGCTGGATGTACCCCTGGGCCTTTGATCTGGGTACGCTCCCCGCCGTCAGGGCAACCGACCACGAGGAGCCGAGTCCGGTGCCGGTTCACGCGGAGAACACAGCAGGCCCAGCGGGCGCAGACCAGCAGAAGTTCGTCTACGACTTCAGCGAGGGCAACAAGGACCTCAAGGACCTCCTCGGCGGGAAGGGGGCCAACCTCGCCGAGATGACCAATCTCGGACTGCCCGTCCCTCCGGGCTTCACCATCACCACCGCAGCGTGCAAGGTCTATCTGGAGTCCGGAGCCGAGCCCTCCGCGCTGCGGGAGGAGGTGAGCACCCACCTCGCCGCGCTGGAGGAGCGGATGGGCAAGAAGCTGGGCCAGGCCGACGACCCGCTGCTGGTCTCCGTCCGCTCGGGGGCCAAGTTCTCGATGCCCGGCATGATGGACACGGTGCTCAACATCGGGCTCTCCGACGCTTCGGTGCACGGCCTCGCCGCACAGGCGGGCGACGAGCGGTTCGCCTGGGACTCGTACCGCCGCCTCATCCAGATGTTCGGCAAGACGGTGCTCGGCGTCGACGGCGAACTCTTCGAGGAGGCCCTGGAGGAGGCCAAGGGCGCGGAGGGGGCGACGAGCGACGTGGAGCTGTCCGCGGACGGCCTGCGGCGGCTCGTGGAGCGGTTCAAGGGCATCGTCGCGCACCGGACGGGCCGGGACTTCCCGCAGGACCCGCGCGAGCAGATGGACCTCGCCGTGCGCGCGGTCTTCGACTCGTGGAACGGTGAGCGCGCCAAGCTCTACCGCCGCCAGGAGCGCATCCCGCACGATCTGGGCACCGCCGTCAACGTCTGCTCCATGGTCTTCGGGAACCTCGGCGCCGACTCCGGCACCGGCGTCGCCTTCACCCGCGACCCCGCCAGCGGCCAGCAGGGCGTCTACGGCGACTACCTGCAGAACGCACAGGGCGAGGACGTCGTCGCGGGCATCCGCAACACCGTGCCGCTCGCCGAGCTGGAGGAGCTCGACAAGGTCTCCTACTCCCAGCTGATGCAGATCATGGAGACCCTGGAGACGCACTACCGCGACCTGTGCGACATCGAGTTCACCATCGAGCGCGGCAAGCTGTGGATGCTGCAGACGCGCGTCGGCAAGCGCACCGCAGCGGCGGCCTTCCGGATCGCCACCCAACTGGTCGACCAGGGGCTGATCGACGAGGCCGAGGCGCTGCAGCGGGTCAACGGCAGCCAGCTCGCGCAGCTGATGTTCCCCCGCTTCGACACGGACGTGAAGGCCGAGCGGATCGGCTGGGGCATCGCCGCCTCGCCGGGCGCCGCCGTGGGGAAGGCCGTCTTCGACTCGTACACCGCCGTCAAGTGGTCGCGCTCCGGCGAGAAGGTCATCCTCGTCCGCCGCGAGACCAACCCCGACGACCTGGACGGCATGCTCGCCGCCGAGGGCATCCTCACCTCGCGCGGCGGCAAGACTTCGCACGCCGCCGTGGTCGCGCGCGGCATGGGCAAGACGTGCGTGTGCGGCGCCGAGGAGCTGGAGGTCGACACCAAGCGGCGCCGGCTGACCGCGCCCGGCGGGCTCCTCGTCGAGGAGGGCGACACCGTCTCCATCGACGGCTCCACCGGCAAGATCTACCGCGGCGAGGTGCCGGTCGTGCCCTCCCCGGTCGTCGAGTACTTCGAGGGCCGCACGCAGGCGGGCGCCGAGGGCGCCGACGAACTCGTCCGGGCCGTGCACCGGGTGATGGAGTACGCCGACCGGGTACGCGGGCTGCGGGTGCGCGCCAACGCCGACAACGCCGACGACGCCTCCCGGGCCCGCCGGTTCGGCGCCCAGGGCATCGGGCTGTGCCGTACGGAGCACATGTTCCTCGGCGAGCGCCGGGAGATGGTGGAGCGCCTCATCCTCGCCGACACCGGTGAGGAGCGCGACGCGGCGCTGGGCGGCCTGCTGCCGCTGCAGAAGGACGACTTCGTCGAGCTGTTCGCGGCGATGGACGGGCTGCCGGTGACCGTACGGCTGCTGGACCCGCCGCTGCACGAGTTCCTGCCGGACATCACCGAGCTGTCCGTGAGGGTCGCGCTGGCCGAGTCCCGCCACGAGCCGCACGAGAACGAACTGCGCCTCCTGCAGGCCGTGCACCGGCTGCACGAGCAGAACCCCATGCTGGGCCTGCGCGGTGTGCGGCTCGGACTGGTGATCCCCGGCCTGTTCGCCATGCAGGTGCGCGCGCTCGCCCAGGCGGCGGCCGAGCGGAAGCGCGCGGGCGGCGACCCGCGGGCGGAGATCATGATCCCGCTGGTGGGCACCGTGCAGGAGCTGGAGATCGTCCGTGAGGAGGCCGAGCAGGTCATCGCGGAGGTCGAGCGCGAGTACGGCGTCGCGCTGGCGCTCCAGCTGGGCACCATGATCGAGCTGCCGCGCGCCGCGCTGACGGCCGGGCAGATCGCCGAGTCCGCCGACTTCTTCTCCTTCGGCACGAACGACCTCACCCAGACCGTGTGGGGCTTCTCCCGGGACGACGTGGAGGCCAGCTTCTTCACGGCCTACCTGGAGAAGGGCATCTTCGGGGTCTCGCCCTTCGAGACCATCGACAAGGACGGCGTCGGCGCCCTGGTCCGCGACGCGGTGGCCGCCGGCCGCGCCACACGCCCCGACCTCAAACTGGGCGTCTGCGGGGAGCACGGCGGCGACCCGGAGTCGGTGCACTTCTTCCACGAGGCCGGGCTCGACTACGTCTCCTGCTCACCGTTCCGCGTACCGGTAGCCCGCCTGGAGGCGGGCCGCGCGGCGGCCCGGAACCAGGGCTGAGAGCCACCGGGCCCCGGACCGCTCCCCGACCCTCACGGCGGCAGCGGGGCCCGGAACATGGAGGGGGCGGCACCTGTGCGGAGGTGCCGCCCCCTCGCCCGCAGCACGCCGTACGCCGCCTGGGCGCGGGTTGTTCTTCCGTACCGCGGTGAACCACGCCGAGCGTTGACGCCGAGGTCAAGACCGGCGTGCGGTACGGGCAGCCGGTACGGGCGCGCTACAGCCGGTGGTACCGGCGCTCCGGGCGGCCCGTCGCACCGTACCGGAGGGTGACCTGGGCCGTTCCGGTGGCCACGAAGTGCTCCAGATAGCGCCGGGCGCTGACCCGGGAGAGGCCGCTGCGCTCGGCGCACTCGGACGCCGACAGGCCGTCGTCGCCGCCGGCGGCGTCCAGCACGCCGCGCACCAGCGCGCACGTCTGCTCGGTGAGCCCCTTGGGCAGCGCCGCCGCGGGCGCGGCGGGAGCGAGCGTCGCCCCGCCGCCCGGGGCTCCCCGCGCGCCCATCAGCCGGTCCACGCCGTCCTGCCCCGCAGCGGCGAGCCGCTCGAACTCCCGCAGCCGCTCCGCGTACCGCCGGAGCCGCTCCTGCAGCAGGCGGCCCTCGAAGGGCTTCACCACGTACTGCACCGCGCCGCCGTGCTGGGCCGCGCGGACGCTCTCCGCGTCCCGGGCCGCCGTGACCACCAGGACGTCCGGGCCCTCGCCCGGCGCCGCGTCCCCGCGCAGCCGCCGCAGCACCTCCAGGCCGCTCAGATCCGGCAGATACAGGTCCAGCAGCACCAGATCGGGCCGCAGCGCGCGCACCCGCGACACGGCCTCCGCGCCCGTGTGCGCCACCGCCGCGACCTCGAACCCGGGGACGCGCTCGACCAGGGTGCTGTGCAGCCGCGCCACCATGAAGTCGTCGTCGACGACCAGGACGCGGATCACCGGTGCTCCCGCTCGCCGAAGCTCACCCCGGTGAGCTGCTCGGAGGCCACCCACAGCCGCTCCGCCGCCGCGTCGCTGCGCGTCCACGGGGCCTGCCAGGACGGCGCGGGGGCGCCCCGCGAGACCAGCCGCGGGCCGGTGAAGGACCCGGTGCGCACCCCGGGCGCCGTCGCGGCGTACAGCACGGGCAGCGCGCCCGCGTCCGCGGACTGCGCGACCAGCCGGTTGCCCGCCTCGAAGAACCGCTGCGCCGCCCGGCGGCCCTCCATCCGGGCGCCGCGGGCCTGCAGATTGGTGGACGCGTAGCCGGGGTGCGCGGCGGCGGCCACGAGCGCGGTGCCCGCGGTGCGCCGCGCGAGCTCGCGCACGAAGAGGAGGTTGGCGGTCTTGGAGCGCGCGTAGGCGATCCACCGGCGGTAGGAGCGCTCGCAGTTGAGGTCGCCCATGTCGATGTTGGCGAGCGCGTGCAGCATGCTGGAGACCGTCACGACGCGGGGCTTCCCGGCGGTCAGCAGCCGGTCGAGCAGCAGGCCGGTCAGCGCGAAGTGCCCCAGGTGGTTGACGCCGAACTGCGTCTCGAAGCCGTCGGCGGTCCTGCGGTACGGCAGGGCCATGACGCCCGCGTTGTTGACGAGCAGGTCGATCCGCTCGTCCGGCAGCTCCTTGGCGAACGTGCGCACCGACCCCAGGTCCGCCAGGTCGAGCAGCCGCAGCTCGGTGCGGGACGCGGCCTCCGGCAGCTCGCAGGCCAGCCGCTCCAGCGCCTCCTGGCCGCGCGGCTCGCTGCGGCAGGCCAGCACCACCCGCGCGCCCCGCTGGGCCAGCTCCCGGGCCGCCACGAAGCCCAGTCCGCTGTTGGCGCCCGTCACCACCGCTGTGCGTCCGCTCTGATCAGGGATGTTGCGCGCCGTCCAGCTCATCGTCCGCCCTGCTCCTCGCGCCTTGTCCGACCACCGTCCGACCACCGTCCGGCCCACCGGCAACCCTCAGTGTGGAGGCTAATCACCCGCCCGGGAACGGTCGAGCACGGCCACGTTCGGGTCGCGCCCCCGGGGCGAGGGGCTCGCGTCCACAGCGGCTTCGCCGCACGGGGCGGCCCTTCCCGGCGAGACCGGCAGGAGAGGGCCTAGTGCTTCGCTGCGGAGGTTCCGCTGGTGATCAGATGTCTGCGAGTTGCTTGTTGATGTCGTCGATGTCGAGGTGGTCGGGGTCGAAGCTGCCGCCGATCCACTCGGTGAGTTCGTCGTGCTGTT
>NZ_JAAKZZ010000353.1 GCF_011045075.1 Streptomyces boncukensis | reverse complement strand
AGCCGGACCCCGGCTCCGGTCCGGCTTCCGCGTCGCCCAGCTCCCGGGCCACGCGCTCCGCCGTACCGCGCGCCCAGCGCCCGGTGGTGAGCGCCCCGAGGGCGAGCACCGCCGCGCCGCACCCGGCCATGATCCACCATGCGGTGCGCTCGGCGCCGCGGAACGCGTCGCCCGCCGTGGCCGAGGCCATGACCGCGCCGATGACGGCGACACCGAGCGAGGTCCCGATCTGCCGGCTGGTGGACGCGAGCGCCGCGGCCACCCCCGCCTGGGTGCGCGGCATCCCGGACACGGCGGTGTTGGTGATCGGCGCGTTGACGAAGCCGAAGCCGACTCCGAACACCAGGAAGCCGCTGAGCAGCACCACGAGGGGCAGCTCAGCGGCGGCGGTGAGCGCGAAGAGCACCCCGGACGCCGTCATCGCGCAGCCCGCGATCAGCAGCGAGGGGCGCGGCCCGCGCACGGCGGTCAGCCGTCCGGACAGCGGTCCGCACACCAGGGTCATGGCGGCCATCGGCAGCAGGTACAGCCCGGTGTGCAGCGCGTCCAGACCGCGTACGTCCTGCAGATAGAGGGTGTTGAGGAAGAGGAAGCCGCCGAGCGAGGCGAAGGCGCAGACCGCGACGACGGTGGCGCCCGCGAACGGGGCGCTGCGGAAGAAGCGCAGGTCGATCAGCGGCTCGGCGCGCCGCGGCTCGTACGCCAGCAGCCCGCACAGCGCGACGGCGGCGAGCGCGGCGCAGCCCAGCACCAGCGGCGAGCCGTAGCCGTGCCGCGGCCCCTCGATGATCGCGTACGTCACCGAGCCGAGCAGCGCGATCATCAGCAGCTGTCCCGCGGGGTCGGCGCGGCGGGCGTGCGGGGCGCGGGACTCGGGCACATAGCGCCCGGTGAGCAGGAAGGCCGCCAGGCCGATGGGGACGTTGAGCCAGAAGATCGCCTGCCAGCCGCTGACGTCCACCAGGAAGCCGCCGAGCAGCGGCCCGGCGGCCATGCTGATGCCGACGACGCCGCCCCACACGCCGATCGCGCGGGCGCGCTCGCGCGGCTCGGTGAAGGTGTTGGTGATGATGGACATCGCCACGGGGTTGAGCATGGAGCCGCCGACGGCCTGCAGCACACGCGCCGCCACCAGCCAGCCCAGCCCCGGCGCGAGGCTGCAGGCCAGCGAGCCGAGGACGAAGAGGGCGAGCCCGGTGCGGAAGACCCGGCGCCGCCCTATCCGGTCGGCGACCGACCCCGCGAGCATGAGCAGCGAGGCCAGCACGAGGGTGTAGGCGTCCAGCACCCACTGCAGGCCGGAGACCGAGGCGTGCAGATCGGTGCGGATGGTGGGGAGCGCGACGTTCAGCGCGGTGACGTCGATGCTGACGATCAGCAGCGACATACAGCAGATCGCGAGGACCAGCAGACGGCGGCGGTGAGTGAGACCGGGGGTATCGCGCAAGGGAACCGCCCTCCGAGATAGTTGTGCGTACACAATTATTGTACGCCTACAATTACTCGTCCGCAGGGAGGCGGGCCGCCCACTCCGTCAGCCGCCGGGCCAGCGCCCGGCCGTGGCGGGCCCAGCTGAAGTGGTCCAGGCGGTCGGCGCCCGCGAGCGCGGGGGTGTAGCGCCAGTGCTCCACCTCGGCGCCCGGCACCTTGCCGCACAGATGGGACGTGGCGCGGGGCGGCGCGAAGAAGTCGCCCGCCACGTCCACCCGCAGCAGCGGCAGCCGCAGCGCACGCAGCTCCTCCTCGACGCGCTCACCGTGCGGGCCCAGCCGGTAGCGGCCGGTGCGCGACTGGTGCGCCCAGTCGCGGATGACGCCCGGCGGCTGCACCCCGCCGAAGAAGTAGCCCGGCCAGTGCCCCCGCACCCGCGCGTACCCGGCCATGGCCGCGGCGAACAGCAGCAGACCGGGCGCACGCGGCCCGAACGCGCGGTGGTACACCGAGGCGGAGGCCACCAGCGCCACCGCGTCAGGGCCCCGCTCCCCCGCCGCCGCGGCCCCGGCCGCCTGCAGCAGCGCCAGCTGCCCGCCCAGGCTGTGCCCGAGTACGACGACGGGCGCCCCGGGGAACTCCGCGCGCACCGCGGCCAGCGCGGCCCGCAGATCCGCCACCAGCTCCGGGTAGCCGAAGTCGGCGCCGCCGCGCTCCCCCTGCCGCTCCCCCTGCCACCGGAAGTCGTACACCGCGGCGCTCACGCCCGCCGCGTGCAGCTCCCCGACCAGCCGCCGGTAGAAGCCGGCGGGCGTGCCCATGGCGGAGGCGATGAGCACGACGGGACGCCGCGGCCCGTCCTCCCGGCGCAGTCCGTACAGCGTGAACCGCCCGCCGTCCTGGGCCGACGCCTCGGCCAGCGGCTTGAGTTCGGCGCGCTTCGCTTCGTCGTCCGTCACATCATCGGCCACAGCGGGAGCATCGCACACGCCCGCGCCCGGACCGGGCCGCCTCGGATCTCGCGCCGGCTCAGATCTCGCGTACGCCGTCCCGCCAGACCTCCGCGACCAGCGGGACCCCCGGGCGGTAGGCGAGGTGCACCGGGGAGGGCGCGTCCAGCAGCGCCAGATCGGCGCGCGCGCCGGGCGAGAGCCGGCCGACGTCGGTGCGGCGCAGCGCCCGCGCGCCGCCCGCGGTCGCCGACCACAGCGCCTCGTCGGGGGTCATCCCCATCTCCCGTACGGCGATGGCGATGCAGAACGGCATGGAGGAGGTGAACGACGAGCCCGGGTTGCAGTCCGTGGACAGCGCCACCGTCACGCCCGCTTCCAGCAGCCGGCGCGCGTCGGGGTAGGGGGAGCGGGTGGAGAACTCGCAGCCGGGGAGCAGGGTGGCCACCGTCTCGCTGTGCGCGAGCGCGTCCACGTCGGCGCCGGTCAGATGAGTGCAGTGGTCGGCCGACGCCGCGCCCAGCTCCACCGCGATCTGCACGCCGGGCCCGTGGGAGAGCTGGTTGGCGTGCACGCGCGGGACGAGGCCCTGCTCCCGGCCCGCCGTCAGCACGGCCCGGGTCTGGTCCCCGTCGAAGGCGCCCCGCTCGCAGAACGCGTCCACCCAGCGGGCGTACGGGGCGCACGCCTGGAGCATCTCGCCCGCGACGAGCGCGGTGTAGCCGTCCGGGTCCTTCTCGTACTCCGGGGGCACGAGGTGCGCGCCCAGGAAGGTGGTCTCCGGGGTGTGCGCGCGGGCCAGCCGCAGCGCGCGGGCCTCCTGCGCGGTGGACAGCCCGTAGCCCGACTTGGTCTCGGCGGTCGTCGTGCCCTGGCGGAGCATCTCCCGCAGATGCCGGGCGAGGTTCGCGGAGAGCGCGTCGTCGCTCGCCTCGCGGGTCGCCGCGACCGTGGTGCGGATGCCGCCCGCGGTGTACGGACGTCCGGACATCCGGGCCGCGAACTCCGCCGTCCGGTCCCCCGCGAAGACGAGGTGCGAGTGGGAGTCGACGAAACCGGGGATCGCGGACCTGCCGCTCGCGTCGTAGGTCTCGTCCGCCGCCGGCACCTGCCGCGCGGGGCCCGCCCAGACGACCGTGCCGTCCTCGACGACGAGCGCCGCGTCCTCGATCAGGCCGAGCGGCCCGCCGTCGCCGTACGCGGGATCGTTGGTGACGAGGGTGGTCAGATGGGTGAGCGCTGTACTGGGCATTCGGGTCCCGTCTCCCTGGAGTGTCGAAGGGGCTGCGCCCTCAGGGGCGCGGGGCACATGCGTCACGGCCTCAGCTCGGTGATCGCTGCCGACAGGGCGCCCGGCACGTCCGGGACCGCCGTATGCGCACCGTCCCGGACGACGTGCCGGCCCGCCACCACCGTGTGCCGGACGTCCGCGGCGCCCGCCGCGAAGACCGCCGCCTCGGCGGCCAGCCTCGGCAGCGGGCCCGCCGTGCGCACCGAGTCCAGGGCCACCGTCGTGAAGTCGGCGAGCGCGCCGCGCTCCAGCCGGCCCGCCTCCGGCCAGCCCAGCGCCGCGTGCCCGTGCTCGGTGGCGGCGCGGAGGAGCTGGGCGGAGGTCCAGTGGCCCCGGGTACGGCTGCGCAGCCGCTCGTTCAGCTCCAGCGCGCGGGCCTCCTCGAAGAGGTCGACCACCGCGTGGCTGTCGCTGCCCAGCGAGAGCGTGCTGCCCGCCCGCTGGAGCGCGGGGGCCGGGCCGATGCCGTCGGCCAGGTCGCGCTCCGTCGTGGGGCACATGCACACGCCGGTGCGGGAGCCGCCGAGGCGGCCGACGTCGGCGTCCGTCAGATGGGTGGCGTGCACCGCCGTGGTGCGCGGGCCCAGCACGCCGTGCTCCGCGAGGAGCTGGGCGGGGGTCATGCGGTGCGCGCGCTCGCAGGCGTCGTTCTCGGCGGTCTGCTCGGAGAGGTGGACGTGCAGCGGGACCCGGCGCTCCGCCGCCCACTCGGCGACCGTACGCAGCTCGCGGGCGGGCACCGCCCGTACGGAGTGCACCGCCGCGCCCGCGCGGACCCGGTCGCCGTGCTCCGGCTTGAAGGACGCGGCCCGCTCCGCCCACGCGTCCGCCGTGCCGTCCGAGAAGCGCAGCTGAGGTCGGGTCGGCGGCTCGCCCCGGCCCCGGTCGCCGATGCCGGAGGCGAGGTACGCCGCGTCCAGCAGCGTCAGCCGGATCCCCGCCTCCCCGGCCGCCGCCGCGAGCGCGTGGCCCATGGCGTTGGGGTCGGCGTAGCGCTCGCCGCCCGGCGCGTGGTGGAGGTAGTGGAACTCCCCGACGCAGGTGATCCCGGCCAGCGCCATCTCCGCGTACGCGGCGCGGGCCAGCGCGAAGTAGCTGTCGGGGGTGAGGCGGGAGGCAGTGTCGTACATGACCTCGCGCCACGTCCAGAACGTCCCGCTGCCCACCTGCACCGTGCCGCGCAGGGCGCGGTGGAAGGCGTGGCTGTGCGCGTTCGCCAGGCCCGGGAGGGTGAAGCCGCGCAGCGGCTCGGCGCCGGGCTGCGGCGCCGGCACGCCGGTGCGGACGGCGCCGAGCCGGCCGTCACCGGTGACGTCGAGCGCGACGCCGGGCTCGACGGTGCCGTTCAGCCAGGCGTACTCGCACCAGTAGGTGTCGGTCATACGAGCAGGTCCTCCAGCACGTCGGCGAGTGCGGTCACCCCGGCCACGCAGTCGTCCTCCCCGGCGGACTCGGCGGGCGAGTGCGAGACGCCGGTCGGGTTCCGTACGAACAGCATGGCGGTGGGCACCGCTGCGGACAGAATGCCCGCGTCATGCCCCGCGCCGGTGGGCAGCACGGGCGCGCCGCCGAGCCGGGCGGCGATCCGGTCGCGCAGCGCGTGGTCGAACTCGACGACCGGCGTGCTGGACTCGGTGACGACCCGCACCTCCACCCCGTCGCGGGTGCCGCGCTCGGCCGCCGCGCGCTCGATCTCGGCGACGACGGACTCCAGGGTGCCCTGGTCCGGCGCGCGCGAGTCCAGCCAGCCGCTGACCCGGGACGGCACGGCGTTGACGCCGTTCGGCTCCACGGCGACCTTGCCGAACGTCGCCAGCGCCCCCGCCAGCCGGGCCTTCTTGCGGGCGGCCAGCACGGTGTTGGCGTACGTCAGCATCGGGTCGCGGCGGTCCTCCAGCAGGGTGGTGCCCGCGTGGTTGGCCTCGCCGTGGAACTCGAACCGCCAGCGGCCGTGCGGCCAGATCGCCGACGCGACGCCCACCGGCGTGTCCCGCTCGCCGAGGGCCAGCGCCCGGCCCTGCTCGATGTGCAGCTCGACGAACGCGCCGACGCGGGCGAGCCGCTCGGGGTCCGGGCCGAGCGCTTCCGGGTCCTGGCCCGCGGCCTCCATGGCGCGCGGGAGGCTGACGCCGTCGGCGTCGCGCAGGGCGTGTGCGGCGTCCCGGGTGAGGACGCCCGCGGCCAGCCGGGAGCCGACGCAGGACAGGCCGAAGCGGGCGCCTTCCTCGTCGGCGAAGTTGACCAGGGCGAGCGGCCGGGCGAACGCGACGCCCCGGCCGCGGAGCTCGTCGTAGGCGGCGAAGGCGGCGAGCACGCCCAGCGGGCCGTCGTACGCGCCGCCCTCGGGCACGGAGTCCAGGTGCGAGCCGGTGACGACGGCGCCGCCGGCGGCCGGGTCCCCGTGCCAGGCCCACTGGTTGCCGTTGCGGTCGGTCTCGCAGGCCAGCCCGCGGGCCTCGGCCTGGGCCCGGAACCAGGCCCGGCACTCCAGGTCGGCCGGCGTCCACGCGTACCGCCGGTAGCCGCCGGTGCCCGGGTGGCGGCCGAGCGGGTGCAGCTCCTTCCACATGGCGTGGAAGGACGGCGGGCTCCCGGGGTCCGGCGCCGTCACGCGTCGCCCTCCCGCATCGGGACCCGGAGCGCGTGCTCGGCCGCGGTCCGCTCCGCCTGCTCGTAGCCCGCGTCGACGTGCCGGATGACGCCCGTGCCCGGGTCGTTCGTCAGGACCCGCCGCAGCTTCTCGCCGCCCAGCGCGGTGCCGTCGGCGACCGTGACCTGGCCCGCGTGCAGCGAGCGGCCCATGCCGACGCCGCCCCCGTGGTGGAGGGAGACCCAGGAAGCGCCCGAGGCGACGTTGACCATCGCGTTGAGCATCGGCCAGTCCGCGATCGCGTCGGAGCCGTCGCGCATGCCCTCCGTCTCGCGGTACGGGGAGGCGACGGAGCCGGTGTCCAGGTGGTCCCGCCCCAGCGCCAGCGGCGCGGCCAGCTCGCCGGAGGCCACCATGTCGTTGAAGCGCTCGCCGGCCGCCGCGCGCTCGCCCTGGCCGAGCCAGCAGATCCGGGCGGGCAGGCCCTGGAAGTGGACGCGCTCGCCCGCGAGGCGGATCCAGCGGGCCAGCGACTCGTTCTCCGGGAACAGGTCGAGCAGGGCGCGGTCGGTCGCCGCGATGTCCTTCGGGTCGCCGGAGAGGGCCGCCCAGCGGAAGGGGCCCTTGCCCTCGCAGAACAGCGGGCGGATGTACGCCGGGACGAAGCCGGGGAACGCGAACGCGCGGCCGTACCCGGCGAGCTGCGCCTCGCCCCGGATCGAGTTGCCGTAGTCGAAGACCTCGGCGCCCGCGTCCTGGAAGCCGGTCATCGCCTCGACGTGCCGCGCCATGGACTCCCGGGCGCGGCGGGTGAAGTCGGCGGGCTTCTCCTTCGCGTACGTGTGCATGTCCGCGAAGTCGACGCCCAGCGGGAGGTAGGCGAGCGGGTCGTGCGCCGAGGTCTGGTCGGTGACGATGTCGATGGGGGCGCCCTCGGCGAGCAGCCGGGGCAGCACCTCGGCGGCGTTGCCGAGCAGCCCGATGGACAACGGGCGGCGCGCGTCGCGGGCCTCGGTCGCGCGGCGCAGCGCGTCGGCGGTGTCCTCGGCGCGGACGTCGAGGTAGCCGTGCGCGATCCGCCGTTCGATACGCGAGGGGTCGCACTCGACGACGATGGCGACGCCGCCGTTCATGGTCACGGCCAGCGGCTGGGCGCCGCCCATGCCGCCGAGCCCGGCGGTGAGGGTGACGGTGCCGGCCAGGGACCCGGCGCTGTGCTTGTTTTCCCGGGCGAGTTTGGCGGCGACGGCGGCGAAGGTCTCGTAGGTGCCCTGGAGGATGCCCTGGGTGCCGATGTAGATCCAGGAGCCGGCCGTCATCTGGCCGTACATGGTCAGGCCGAGCTGCTCCAGCCGGCGGAACTCCTCCCAGTTCGCCCAGTCCCCGACCAGGTGGGAGTTGGCGATGAGGACGCGCGGGGCCCACTCGTGGGTGGTCATCACGCCGACCGGGCGGCCGGACTGGACGAGCATGGTCTCGTCGTCCTTCAGGGTGCGCAGGGTGCGCAGCATGGCCTCGAAGGAGCCCCAGTCGCGGGCGGCCTTCCCGGTGCCGCCGTAGACGACGAGCTGGTCGGGGTGCTCGGCGACCTCGGGGTCCAGATTGTTCTGGAGCATCCGGTAGGCCGCCTCCTGCGGCCACCCCCGCGCGCTCAGCCCGCCGCCGCGCGGTGCCCGTACGGGTCGCGGTCCCGCTGCTGCCATGCCGCTGCCTCCCTCACCGTATCCATCAGTTATTCATTCACCTTATTCGCTGAATATTTTCAGTCAACGGGCGGCGGGCAAACCCCTGGGCCAGGGACGTACGGCGTGTTTGGCTGGCCGTATGACCGACGCACAGGCATCAGCACACGCCCGGCCCCTCGCCGCCCTCCCCGCCCTC
>NZ_JAAKZZ010000352.1 GCF_011045075.1 Streptomyces boncukensis | reverse complement strand
GGGGAGACGGGGGAGGGGCGCGCCTCAGTTGCCGACGGCACGCCGCAGGTCCTGGAACGCGGTGTAGTTCGCGATGGCCTCGATCCGGCCCGGCGGGCACCGGCGCACCGCCTCCTGCGCGGTGTCGCACACCTGGAAGTCGACACCCGCGACCTCCAGCCGTACCGCCAGGTCGAGCTTCCGGTCGCCGGTCACACAGATCGGGTGCCCGGCCAGCCGACCGTAGTCCACGTCCCACAGCCACGAGGTGTCCGTGCCGTCCGCGCCGCGCGCGTTCACCGACAGGATCACCGGCGCCGGTGGCCCGTCGATCAGCGAGAACGTCTCCAGCCAGCCGGCCGGGTTCTTCGCCAGCAGCAGCCGTACGTCCCGGCCCTCGTACTGCACCACGTCGTAGCGGCCCGCGACCGCCTGCACCTGGTACATCCGCTCCAGCGCCGTCTGCGGCGGCACCCCGAAGGCGGCGGCCACCGCGGCGGAGGTCGCCGCGTTCGCCTTGTTCGCCCGCCCGGGCAGCTGCAGCTGGATCGGCCACGCCGAGCCGTGCGGATCCAGCACATGGTCCCCGGACAGCGCCCAGCTCGGGGTGGGCCTGCGGAAGCCGCACTCCCCGCAGAACCAGTCGTCCCCGGGCCGCTGCATCACACCGCCGCAGGCCGGGCAGGACCACGCGTCGTCCTTCCACTCCTGCCCCGCCGCCACCCACACCACGTTCGCCGAGGAGGACGCCGCCCACACCACCAGCGGGTCGTCGGCGTTCGCGACGATCACCGCCTTCTGCCCGGACAGCCCCTCGCGCCACCGCTCGGCCAGCATCCGCGTCTCCGCCGCCCGGTCCAGCTGGTCGCGCGAGAGGTTCAGCAGCGCGATGGCCTTCGGCGTGACGTCCCGCGCCACCCCGGCGAGGTACTTCTCGTCGACCTCGATCACGCCGAACCGCGCGCTCGAACCGCCCGCGAGCGCCGAGGTGATCCCGGCAGGCATGTTCGCGCCCAGCGCGTTCGACACCACCTCGCCGCCGGCGCCCAGCGCCTCGGCGATCAGCCGGGTCGTCGTGGTCTTGCCGTTGGTCGCGGACACCAGGACGACGTCCAGATGCTGGGCGAGTCGCTGGAGCAGCTCGGGATCGAGCCGGAGCGCCACTTTGCCGCCGATCACCGATCCGCTGCCGCGGCCCGCGGCCCGCGAGACCGCCGCCGCGGCCTTGCCCGCCGTCACGGCCAGCCGGGACCGCGTCGACAGCGGCTCCGTATTGCCTGCCATCGTGTCTGAACCTCCTTGGCGCTCGCGTAGAAGAGAAGCCTACCGAGATCCCAAGGCCCCCCTGACCACGCCACCCCTCCGAAGATCAACACCGGGCCGGCCCGCGTACCCTGGCGGCCATGCGACGCGGCACCATCCCCGGCAGCACCGGCACCGTGCGCCCCCTGCGCACCTACGGCGATCCCCTGCTGCACGCGCCCAGCCGCGAGGTCACCGCCGCCGACCGCCCGCTGTCCCGGCTGGTGGAGGACCTGTTCGCCACCATGTACGCCGCGCGCGGCGTCGGCCTCGCCGCCTGCCAGATCGGCGTCCCGCTCCGGCTGTTCGTCTACGACTGCCCCGACGACGAGGACCGCCACCACCGCGGCCACCTGCTCAACCCCCGCCTCCTTCGGACCGGCGGCGGCACCGTGCGCGGCCCCGAGGGCTGCCTGTCCCTGCCCGGCCTGGAGTACTCCACCCCGCGCGCCGACCACGCGGTGCTGGAGGGCCAGGACCTGGACGGACGGCGGATCCGGGTCGAGGGGACGGGCTTCTTCGCCCGCTGCCTCCAGCATGAGTACGACCACCTCGACGGCGGTCTCTACCCCGACCGCCTCACCGGGCTGCGCCGCCGCCGCGCCCTGCGCGCCGCGCGCCGCGCGCCGTGGTACGGGCGCGGGCCGCAGGGGGACGCGCCCGGCGAGGGCTGAGCGCGGACCTCCGGATCCCGGGGCGCGGGCGGGGGCGCCGGCCCGGTAGCGGAGTCAGAACCGGAGCCTGCCCACCCGGTCCCCGGCGGCGGCCAGCCGCCCCCACAGCAGGTCCGCCAGGTGGCGCACCAACTGCGCCCGCGCGCAGGGCCGCTCCCGCAGCCACCAGTCCCCGGCCGCGTGCATCATCCCGACGATCCCGTGCCCCCACACCCGCGCCAGCTCCTCGCTCTCGGGCCCCAGGTCCACCCGTTCGGCGATCACCGTCGCCAGCTCCTCGCCGAGCCGCCGCAGCAGCGGCGCCGAGTGCTGCCCCACGTCGAAGCCCCGCTCGCTGGCGGGGGAGTCCTCGGCGGGGTGCATCAGGAAGCGGTAGACCTGCGGGCGGGCCTCGATCGCCGCGAGATACGTGTCCAGCGTCGCCTCGACCCGCTCCCGCCGCTCCTGCGGGGCGTCCAGCGCGGCGCGCAGCGCGTCCAGCAGCGCGTCGGTGTGCCGTACGGCGAGCGCGCGGTAGAGCCCGCCCTTGTCGCCGAAGTGCCGGTACAGGATCGGCTTGGTGATGCCCGCCTCCGCCGCGATGGCGTTCATCGAGGCGCCCGGCCCGTCCCTGAGCACGACCTTGTCGGCGGCGTCCAGCAGCTCCCTCCGCCGCTGTTCGGCGGCGCTCGGTCGATCGTCCTGCTGCGTGGTCCCCATGGCGTGCCTCCCCGCCCCGACGGTTGCTTGCCCCCTGCGCAACGTACTGCATCCGGGTGCGGGGCGGCTCCGGCGCCCTGGCCGGATACGCAGGTCACCGGGGTGCCGGGCCCGCGCTGCGCACCCTGGGAGCCGGGGAGTTGACACCGGCTACCGGCCGGTAACAGACTGTCCAGGGCGCAGAATTACCACCGGTAACCACGCCGGTGCGACCATCCGACGACACCGGCGGAGGCCCCGGCGATGGCAGACGACTCCCCGTTCATGCTCGATCTGAACGACGACCAGAAGGAAGTGCGGGACTGGCTCCACGGGTTCGCCGCCGACGTGATCCGCCCGGCCGCCGCCGAATGGGACGAACGCGAGGAGACCCCCTGGCCGCTCATCCAGGAGGCCGCGAAGATCGGCCTGTACTCCCTCGACTTCTACGCCCAGCAGTTCTTCGACCCGACCGGCCTCGGCATCCCCATGACCATGGAGGAGCTCTTCTGGGGCGACGCCGGGATCGCCCTCTCCATCGTCGGTACCGGGCTGGCCGCGGTGGGCGTCCTGGCGAACGGAACCGAGGAGCAGGTGGGCACCTGGGTCCCGCAGATGTACGGCGACCCGGACGACGTGAAGGTCGCGGCCTTCTGCTCCTCCGAACCCGACGCGGGCTCCGACGTCTCGGCCATGCGCACCCGCGCCGTCTACGACGAGGCGAAGGACGAGTGGGTCCTCAACGGCACCAAGACGTGGGCCACCAACGGCGGCATCGCCCATGTGCACGTCGTCGTGGCCGTCGTCGACCCGGAGCTGGGCTCGAAGGGGCACGCCTCCTTCATCGTCCCCCCGAACACCCCCGGGCTGTCCCAGGGCCAGAAGTTCAAGAAGCACGGTATCCGCGCCTCCCACACCGCCGAGGTCGTCCTGGACGGCGTCCGCGTCCCCGGCCACTGCCTGCTGGGCGGCAAGGACCGGCTCGACCAGCGGCTGGCCCGCGCCCGCGAGCGCGCGCGGCAGGGCGGCGGCGAGCGCATCCGGAACGCGGCCATGGCCACCTTCGAAGCCTCCCGCCCCGCGGTGGGCGCCCAGGCCGTCGGCATCGCCCGCGCGGCCTACGAGGTCGCCCTCGACTACGCCCGCACCCGCGTCCAGTTCGGCCGCCCCATCATCGACAACCAGGGCGTCGCCTTCCAGCTGGCCGATATGCGCACCCGTATCGACGCGGCCCGCCTCCTGGTGTGGCGCGCCTCCTGGATGGCCGCGGCGGGCCGCTCCTTCGACGCCGCGGAGGGCTCCATGTCCAAACTCTTCGCCGGCGAGACGGCGAAGACGGTCACGGCCCAGGCCATGCAGATCCTCGGCGGCAACGGCTACACCCGCGAGTACCCCGTGGAACGCATGCACCGCGATGCCGCCATCTACTCGATCTTCGAGGGCACCAGCGAGATCCAGCGGCTGGTCATCGCCCGCACCGTCTCCGGCGTGCCGATCCGCTAGCGCCTGCCCGGCGGAGGGCGCGGCGGGGCCCCCGCGCCCGCCACTCCGGTGGTGGTCACGCCCACATGCCGCCGGCGACCGTCAGCCGCGTCCCGGTGACATAGGACGCCTCGTCCGACAGCAGGAAGGCGATCGCCGCGGCGATCTCGCGGGGCCGGCCCGTGCGGCCCAGGGGGATCGCCGTGGCGACCGCCGCGCGCTCCTGATCGGACAGGGCGGCCAGTGCCGGCGTGTCCACCGGGCCCGGGAGGACCTCGTTGACGCGGATGCCACGCGGGGCGTACTCCAGCGCGGCCGTACTCATCAGTCCGGTGGCGCCCTGCTTGGAGGCCACGTTGTCGGCCCTGCCCGGATACCCGTGGGCCCCGCCGCCGACGTTGACGACCGCCCCGCCCCCGGCGGCCCCGATGGCGGCGGCCTGAGGGTCACTTTGCCGGCGAAGCGGGCGGTGACTTCGGAACTCATGGCGCAGCACCTCGAATTCAGCCCGTTCTTGCGAGGAACCCCGGGCGTTTATGCCCGGGAGGAATCGCATCCCCCGATGAGCGGCGCGGAGCGCCGCAGTATCTGGCATGATGGCTGCTCCGCACGCGAGTCGCGAAGGCACAAATCCGGCGTAGGCCGGTGGACCCGGTTTCCTGCGACGCTTGAGCGCGCGAGACCTATCGGGTGCAATCCCCGGCATGCGGGGCGTGAGTCACGCGTCCCGACCGCCCCGCCAGGGCGGTCAAGATGCAGGAGGCACCATCGCAGCCAGCGGTGCCCTACGTGCAAGCTCGGCCGCCCACGGCCGAGAAGTTGACGAGGAACAGCCGGTGTCGTCGACCGGCGCTTGCGTCCCAAGTAAAAACGTTACGCGAGCGTCCTAGTTCATCCGGCCCTGTGACCCCGGTCACGCGCCTGGGGGGAGGGCTGCCCGAGCGGGCGAAGCCCTTCTCTCACGGGCGAAGCCCTTCTCTAAGATGTCCCGCATGGTGGAGAGTCCGCAGGCGGCCCGTGCCGAGTCGACGTGGCGCCGCCCCCAGGGCAGGTCCGGCCCGGCGCGCGACCCGGGGCGCGACCGGCGGATCATCGAGGCCGCCCTGGAGATCCTGATCGACGAGGGGTTCGGCGGACTGACGATGGAGAAGGTGGCGGTCCGGGCCCGCGTGGGCAAGCCGACCGTCTACCGGCGCTGGGCCTCCGTGCACGACCTGGTGGCGGAGGCGTTCGAGGCGTCGGGCGCGGCGCAGCTCCCCGAACCCGTCACCCTGGGCCCCGGGCGGCTCCGCGACGAGCTGGTGCGGACCCTCTCCGTGGCGACGGCCTGCGCGCCGCCGGGCACGCCCGACGCCCGCGTGGTCGCCGCGATGGTGGAGACCGGTCGCCGCCACCCCGAGGTGACCCGCAGCGCCCAGCGGCGCTACTTCGCCGCGCTCCATGAATCGATCATGCAGGTGTGGCAGACGGCGGCGGACCGGGGAGACGCCGCGCGCCTGCCGCGCCCCGCGGTCGGGGAGTACGACGGGGGGTACCCCGTCGAAATCCAGGCAGTCGTCTCCCTGCTGACGTTCTGGGACCTGGCGCACGGCAGCCTCGCCCGGCAGGCGGACGTCGAACGCGCGGTGGACGCGATCCTGCTTCCGCTGATGGCCCCGCCCGCGCAGCCCCGTACCGCCGCCGAGGCGGCTCCGAAGCAGAGGTAGCCCCATGGACGACCGGAACGCCCGCCGGGAGCGCTATGCGCAGGCGCTGTACGGCACGCTCGGGTTCAGCGCCGAGCGCCATCCCTGGGCGGGACTGGCCCCGGCCCGGCGCGAGGTCTGGTACGCGCGCGCCGACGCGGCCATGGCGGTGGCGGACGAGGAGATCGAGGACGCGCTGCGGGCCGAGCGGCGCGGCTGACCCGCCCCCGGCCGGCCCGCGGTCAGGGGCTGTCGCCCTGCCAGTCCCACCGGCCCGGGTCGGCGTCCCGGGGCGTGTACCAGGCGCGGCCGCCCGGACCGAACCGGCCTATCTCGGTCACGAGCCCCGCTCCGGTCGCGAGTTCCCCCGGGGTCCAGCCGGTCACATCCAGCAGGAGGCCGTCGAGCGGGCCGCCGACCAGCTCCCGGTACGCGTGTCCCGGGTCCGGTCCTGTGCCCTCCTCGTGGTCGGCGCCGTACACGCGCCACCGCAACTCGTCCATGACGGCAGGGTGCCAGCCCCCACTGACAGCGGGCGGCCGCGGCGCGACGGCACCCGCCCCGCGGACCGGACCGGACCCGGAGATCCGGACACCGCTGGCGTGCCCCGGTCCATGGAAAGGCACGTATCAGTACATTCGGGGTATGTCTCGCGGTCGTTGGAAGTGGTACCTCACGCGTCACCGGTTGCGCGCTCCCCGGGTGTGGCCGCTGCCGGTCGTGCTGCTGGGCGCGGGACTGTTCCTGTCGTGGCTGTTCCCGCTGATCGACCGCGAGGTCACCGCCGTGGAGGAGGAGCTCGGCGAGAACCTCTTCGTCCATCTGGACAGCGGTTCGATGTCCGCGCTGCTGTCCGCCGTCGCGGGCGGCATGATCACTCTGACCGGTCTGGTGTTCACCGCGATCACGCTGGCCATGCAGTTCGGCGCCTCGCAGCTGTCGGTGCGGGTCGTGCCGATCCTCCAGCAGGACGCCGTGATGCGCTGGGCGACCGGCACGTTCATGTCGACGTTCGTCTACTCGCTGATGATCTCGGTGCGGCTCGCGGTGAGCCAGGAGGACTACCGGCCGGTCATCTCGATGCTCTTCGCGATCGTGCTCGCCATGGTGTGCGCCGTGCTGTTCTTCGCGCTCGTCGCCCGGGTGACGACCGTGCTCAACTCGGGGCAGCTGCTGCGCCTGCTGGCCGGGGAGGGACGCAGGGCCGTGGACCGCACCCACCCCAGAACCGCGCCCGCCGCGCCCGCCGCGCCCGGGGGAGCGGCCGGGCCCGCGGAGGAGGGCGGGGAGGCCGCCGCGCCGCCCGGCTCCGAGCCGGTGGTGATCCGGCTCGGCACCCCGCCCAGGCGCGGCCAGACCCTCATCGCCTGTGACGACCGCGGCCTGGAGCGGCTCGCCCGGCGCACCGGGGCGCGCATCCAGCTCGTGCCGGTGACCGGTGACTTCGTCGCCCAGGAGGCGCCGCTGTTCCTGGTGCACCCGGGCGCGGAGCCGCTGGACCGCGCGGACCTGCGGCGCCATCTGCTGTTCGGCACCACCTACAGCGCCGGCACCGATCCGGCGGGGGCGCTGCGCGCGTTCGTCGACATCGCGCTCAAGGCGCTGTCCCCGTCCGTCAACGACCCCGGGCGCGCCGTGCAGTGCCTGGACCATATCGAGGACCTGCTGATGGTGATCGCGCCCCGGCTCGCCGCCCGGCGGCCCGCCGCCCGCGCCGCTTTCCAGCACCGCACCCGCTCCTGGGCGGACTACATCTGCATCGCCACCGACGAGATCCGGCACTTCGGCGGCTCGTCGGTGCAGGTCCAGCGGCGGCTGCGGGCCCTGTACGCCACCGTCGCCGAGACCTGCACCGCCGAGCAGGTCGCTCCGCTGCGCTCCCGGCTGGCGACGATGGACGCCGAGGCGGGTGCGCAGTGGACCCAGGATCTGGACCGGTATCTGGCCCGCCGCCCCGACTCCCAGGGGCTCGGCACGGAGACCGGGGACACCGGCGGCGCCCTGGCCCGCGGCGGCCGCTAGTGCCGTGACCGGCGGAGCGTGCCGGGTCGGGGCTGCCCCTTGCTGTTGCGTCGCAGAGTGCGGCTGCTCTGTGGCTGGTCGCGCAGTTCCCCGCGCCCCTGCGGAGCGCCCCGCAGGGGCGCGGGGAACCGCGTGCGCAACCAGGCACGCAGCCGCAGTCCGCAGGACACGGGATGGGGCAGCCCCGACCCGGCAGCCACGCCACGGCGCTAGGGGGTGTTTCGAAAGCCCCGTGCGGCGCATGGGGCGTCCGGTGCGTGCTCTCGGCGTGCCGGGTGAAAGCCCTCGTACTGGGCGTACTCGGGCTTTCGGCCGGTGCGGCGAGAGCACGTGCCG
>NZ_JAAKZZ010000351.1 GCF_011045075.1 Streptomyces boncukensis | reverse complement strand
GCCTGTTACTGACAGGCAGGAACGGCCGCAGCCGTTCCCACTCGGCATCACTCAGATCACCCCGCCCCATGTCCGCATCAACGACCCGGACGCGAGGCAGTCACATGATCGACCGGACAAGTCCTAGCCGCTCACACCGGAGTGGCGCTCTCCGCGCCCTCCGCGTTGGCCTCGATCGCCGCGTCGGCCGGCAGGGTGTCCATGAAGGAGCTGACCGAGAAGACGGCGTTGCCCGCGCCGGGCGGGCCGTAGCCGGGGGGAGAGGACAGGCCGTGCCGCTCCATGGCCGCGCGGTAGGCGTCCAGCAGGCGGATGTGGTATTCGAGCGGGGCGCCCTGCGGATTGGTCTTGCCGAGCGGGGTCGTCGGCTCCGGGCACCAGGTGGTGAAGCGCGGCGTGATGCCGTGCGACATGAAGAAGTCCAGGCCCTCCGTCGTGGAGGCGACGGCCTCCTCCACCGACTGGAAGCCGAACGGCTCCGCCATCTCGACGCCCGCCACGAAGTTCGGGATCACGTTGCGGGGGCCGAAGACCTCCGCCGAGTCGAGGATGCGCCGGTGCCACTCCTCGCGCCCGACATAGCGCTCCTTGCCGGGGCAGTACAGCTCGAACAGCCGCTTGTCCCACACCTCGAAGTTGGGGTGGTAGATGCGGATGCCGTAGTCGTGGAAGCGCTGCACGTCCTCCCTCGGGAGGGCCTGTGCGACGACCTTGCCGGTCCAGCGGCCGGGGAAGCGCTCCTCGATGGCCCGCGCGTACTCGCCGTAGAAGTCCGCCTCGTCCTTGCCCTGCACCTGCGAGGTGATCGAGCCGCCGGTGAGGGTGTACGCGCGGGAGGCGCCGAGGGTGTCGTGGTCGGCGATGATCTGGAGCGCCTCCAGCACCTCCTCCACCGGCTTCACCCCCGTGTAGGGGCGGCCGGCGGCCTTGTGCTGGCGCCAGTTGTGATTGATGTCGCAGTACTGGCACTCCTCCTTGGCGCCGAAGTACTGGCACACCCGGAAGACCGTGAGATAGATCAGATAGCCCCACTGGATCGTCGGCGCGACCTCCATCACCGACTTCCCGTTGGCCAGCGTGTGCCGGTAGTAGTCCGGCATCGGCGGCAGCCCGACATCCGCGATCCGGCGCCCGTCCAGATAGAGGCCGAGCGCGCCGTCCGCGCCCGCCTGGACCCGGTAGGGCGAGTCCGGATTCACCCGTACGGAGACGACGGTGCGGCGCAGGTCGTAGGGGCCGCCGGTGAGGACGATCTCCTCCGGCGGGCGCCGCAGCGCGGCCTGGCCCAGCTCCGGCAGGGTGCGGTGGTCGAAGGAGAAGATGAAGTACGACTTCGGCTTGACGTCGCCGGACGCCTCGTCCGCACTGTCGCTCAGCGCCGAATCGTCGAACGCGATCCCGCCCCTGAGCAGGTCCTCCTTGATCACGGCTTCCCGCGGCACATGCGGAAAGCGCTCCATCAGCTCCTCGACCAGGGCCGTACGGCTCTCCTGCGGCATCGGCGATCAAACTCCCTCACTCTGCGACCCCCGGGCCCCTCAGACGGTACTCCCGCGCCGAACAGTGCCCTACACCCGGTCCGGTTGACAGCGGGCACGCGGACATGAGAGATCACAGAGTGACGTTCCGAAGCGGCGCTGGCTCATCCGCCCGGCGCGGGCCGCCACTCCTCGGGGCCGCCGCCGCGCCACTCGATCAGCGCGGGGTCGTCGAGCTGGATTTCCTGCTCCTTGAGCCCGACGCCGAGCAGCAGGGCGAAGACGTCCTGCGCGCTGCGGGCCAGCCCGAGCAGCTCTGTGTGCGCCGTGACCCGCCGCTCGCCCGACGCGGAGGGCGGATGGACGACGATCGGAGGCGTCATGCCTCCAGCGTACGGCCGTCCCCGGCGGAACGGCGCGGCCAGTGCCCGACCCGCGGCCCCCCTCCGCCACAGGCGCACCACCCCTCTCACCGATGTCACCCGATGTCACCTGACGAGAACGGAGCCCGTACGCCATGGACCCCAGGGATCCCACAGACCCCGCGGAGCCCGCGGAACCCGCCGACCCCTCTGCCCTCGCGGCCTTCCCCCGGCAGCTCGCCCGCACCCGGCGCTTCACCCTGGGCGCGCCCCGCGACTTCGCCCTCTCCCCGGGAGGGGAGCGGGTGCTCTTCCTCCGCTCCCGGGGCGGCGCGGACCCGGCCTGCTGCCTGTGGCTGCGGGAGGGCGGCGCGGAGCGGGTGCTGGCCGACCCCGTCCGGCTCGGCGCCCCGCCCGACGGCCCCGGCATCGCCGCGTACTCCGCGGACGCGCACTGCCGCACCGCCGTCTTCGCGCTCGGCGGACAGCTGTGGGCGACCGGCACCGGACCCGGCCCCGGCTCCGGCCCCACCGACACCCTGCGCCCGCTGACCGCCGCCGAGGCCGTCACCGAGCCCCGCATCGACCCGACCGGGCAGCGCGTCGCCTACGTCGCGCGGGGCGCGCTGCACGTCGTCGAGCTCGCGGACGGCGCAGCGCGCGTGCTGGCCGCGCCGGACGGGCCCGAGGTGACGTACGGGCTCGCCGAGTACGTCGCGGGCGAGTCCATGCACCGGCCGTACGGCTTCTGGTGGGCACCCGACGGGCGGCGGCTGCTCGCCGCGCGCGTGGACTGCTCGGCGGTGCGGCGCTGGTGGATCGCCGACCCCGCACATCCGGAGCGCGAGCCGCGCGCGATCCGCTACCCGGCGGCCGGCACCGCCAACGCCGATGTCTCGCTGCACATCCTGCCCGTGGCGGGCGGCGGTGCCCGCACCGAGGTGCGCTGGGACCGGCACGCCTTCGAGTATCTGGCCTCCGCGGTGTGGGACGCGCACGGACCGCTGCTGTCCGTCCAGAGCCGCGACCAGCGCACGCTGCGCGTGCTGGCCGCCGACCCCGGCACCGGCGCGACCGCCGTGCTGCACGAGCAGCGCGACCCCGCCTGGGTGGAGCTGGTGCCGGGCGCGCCGCTGCGCACCGCCGCCGGCGCGCTCGTCCACGTCCTGGACGAGAGGCAGGGCCCGGACGACCGGGACGGCACCCGGCGGCTGGCGGTCGACGGCGAGCCCGTCACGCCGCACGGGCTCCAGATCCGCGAACTGCTCGGCACCGTGGGAGAGGACGTGTACGTCGCCGCCGGCGACGAGCCGACCGAACAGCACGTGTGGCGCTGCGACGCGCGGCGCGGCGCCGTCGAACGGGTCAGCGAGGGCCCCGGGGTGCACACGGCCCGGACGGCGGACGGCGCGCTGCTGCTCGTCTCGCACACCGAGGACGGCAGGCGCTGCACCCTCGCGGGCACCGGCCCGGACCGCGCCCAGGAGCGCACCGCCATCCGCTCGTACGAGGCCGAGCCGCTGGTCGTGCCGCGCCCCATGTGGCTGCGCGCGGGCCCGCGCGGAATCCGTACGGCGCTGCTGCTGCCCTCCTGGCACACCCCGGGCGAGCGGAAGCTGCCGGTGCTGATGTCCCCCTACGGCGGGCCGGCGATGCAGCTCGTGCGGCGGGTGCGGGGCTGGTGGTTCTGCGTGGCGCAGTGGTTCGCCGAGCACGGCTTCGCCGTGCTGGTCGCGGACGGGAGGGGCACGCCGGGGCGCGGACCCGGCTGGGAGAAGGCGGTGCACGGGGACACCCTCACGGCGGTGATCGAGGACCAGGTCGCCGCGCTGCACGCGGCCGCGGGGCACTGCCGGGACCTGGATCCGACGCGGGTCGGCATCCGCGGCTGGAGCTTCGGCGGCACCCTCGCCGCCGCCGCGGTCCTGCGGCGCCCCGACGTCTTCCACGCCGCCGTCTCCGGCGCGGCGCCCAGCGACCAGCGGCTGTACGACACCCACTGGCGCGAGCGGTTCCTCGGCCTGCCCGAGGAGAACCCGGAGGCGTACGCGCGCTCGTCGCCGCTCACCGACGCCGCCTCGCTGACCCGTCCGCTGCTGCTGGTGCACGGGCTCGCCGACGACAACGTCGCGGCCGCGCACACCCTGCGGATGTCCGCCGCGCTGCTCGCGGCCGGGCGCCCGCACCGGGTGCTGCCGCTGTCCGGGGCCGGGCACCGGCCGTACGACGAGACGACGGTCGCCCGGCTGCTCACGCACGAACTGGAGTTCCTGCGCGAGACGTGCGGCTAGTGCCGTGGCCGGCGGAGCGTGCCGGGACGGGGCTGCCCCTTGCTGTTTCGTCGCAGTCCGCGGCTGCGATGGGGGTCCCCCTGCTCGAGCGAAGCCGAGAGCTTGGGGGAGGCTGGTCGCGCAGTTCCCCGCGCCCCGGCGTGTGCTGTATGAAGTGCGCCAAGGGCGCACTTCATACAGGTATCTGTACATCATGACCTTGCGGTTTGCGCCTGGCAGAGATTGTGAGGCGTGGGGCATTGTGAAAATCGGCCTGCTAGGGCGCATAGGCGGATGCACAGGGGCGCCCTCTGGCAGAAGGTGCCCGAGCCACCCTCCCGGTTCAACCCCGATTATGTGACGGTTTGCCAGTTCAGCCAACCTCTTGGGGTCGCACGGATGTGCGAAAGATTCGGCCCCCTCTTCAAAGCTGTCTGGACAATTTCATTCATTCCTCGCCAAAGGGCTGGTCGGGCGGAGTGCATTCTTGCGCACCCTTGGACTGTCCAACGCTGCAGCAGCAGACCGGGGTGAGCTTATGGGCCGTGAAGAAAATCGTGCGGAGGGGTTCTCGATGGGAGTCGGCCTGTGCCGATGCGATAAGCCCGTGTACGGCATACACGGCGTCGCCGATGCCGTAGCGGGCGGAGGCAGTCATGTCGGGCAGCGTTGATCCCGGCGCGTCGGCGCGTACGCGGGTCGCCCTGGTCTCGGGGGCCTCGGGCGTTCTGGGACGCGCTTACTGTCTGGCACTGGCCGCGCGGGGCTTCGCCGTGGTGGCCAACGCCCGGGGCCGGTACCGGTACGGAGACAGCTGCGGATTGGAGCGCGTCGCGAACGAGGTGATGGCCGCCGGTGGCACCGTGCTGGTGGTACGCGGGGACGTGTCGACGGCGGCGGGCTCCGAGCACGTGATCCGGACGGCATTGAAAGCCTTCGGCGGCATCGACGTCCTGGTGAACAACTCCGGCGTGCCCAAGGACCGGACCCTCGCGCGCATGACCGAGCAGGACTTCGACGAGGTGGTCCGCTGCCATCTCTACAGCACCTTCCATCTGACCCGCTCGGCATGGCGCCCGCTGATCGCGTCGCGGTGTGGCCGGATCATCAATACGGTCTCCAGCTCGGGTCTGTGGGGGAATCCAGGGCAGAGCAATTACGCGGCGGCCAAGATGGGCGTTCTCGGCTTCACCCTGAGCCTGGCACTGGAGGGTGCGCGGCTGGGCGTCAATGTCAACGCGGTGGCGCCGTTCGCCGCCACCGCAGCGACCGCCCGGTTGATCCCGCAGCCGTTGCGTGAGGCGTTCCGGCCCGAGCAGGTGGCCGCGCTGGTGGCCTGGCTCGCGGATGCCGGATGCGGCGCCAACGGCGAGATCTTCGAGGCAGGCGGCGGGTACCTGCGGAAGGTCGTGCTGACGGCCGGCTCCGGCACGGCGTTCGCCGATGTGCCCACGCCCGAGGAGGTCGCCCAGTGCCTGGCACAGGCGGATCCGCCTGCGGGTGTCCACACCCCGGCCAACGCCCGGCTCGCCGTTGCGGAGTTCCTGGAGGCCGCACTGGCCGTGACCGGACAGGAGGCGGGCGGATGACCCCCGGGCTCAGCGGAATCGAGGGGAAAGTGGCACTGGTCACGGGCGCCTCACGGGGCATCGGCCTCGCCATCGCCGAGGCGTTCTTGCGGAACGGCGCCCGCGTAGCCGTCACCGCCCGGAACAAGGCCCGGCTCGAAGCGGCGGCAGCCGGGCTGAGGGACACAGTGCCGGGCGCGCAGGTGTCGGTCCACCCGGGGGACGCGGGCGACACAGAGGTCGCCCCTATGACAGTGGCCGAAGTGCTGGATCGTTTCGGCGCCTTGGACATCCTGGTGAACAACGCCGCGATCAACCCCGGCCTGGGCCCGACAGCGCAGATGGATCTCGCCGAGTACGACGCGCTCTACCAGGTTGACCAGCGGGGCCCGCTGATGTGGACCCAGGAAGTGCTGCGCCAGGCGATGACGGCACCCAGCGGGAACAACATCATCAACATCTCCTCCGCGGCGATGCTCGGTTTCGCCGGCCCCATGGGCTCGTACGCATCGGCCAAGGCAGCGCTGGTCTACCAGACCCGCCACCTGGCGGTGGAGCTGGGGCCGCGGGTGCGGGTCAATGCCATCGCGCCGGGTGTCGTCAAGACCGCGTTCATGACCGCCCGGGTAGCCAGGCACCCTTTTATGCGCGGCCGGTTCGGAGCCGACTTCATGAAGGCCGATCCCCGGTCCGAGCGCAGGCCCTGGCCTCTGGTCAGGGTGGGGCAGCCACGCGATGTCGCGAACGCCGCGCTCTTCCTCGCGAGCGACCTCGCCGACTGGATCACCGGGCACCTGCTGGTGGTGGACGGCGGCGCCTCCCTTGCCCTCGGCTCCACCGGACCGTCCGACTGGTCGGCGGGAAACCCGTGAGCGGGGCCAGCCGGGAACGAGGAGGAGCATGAAGGACCTCTACCCCCTGGGCGAGACGCCGCCGACGGGCCGCGTCCCCGAGCGCATGATCGCGGCCACCATCCGGCGCGAGCGCTTCGGCGAGCCGAAGGACGCGATGATCGTCGAGGAAGTCCCCACGCCCCCGGTCGGCCCCGGCCAGGTGCTGGTGTGGGTGATGGCGGCCGGGGTCAACTACAACATGGTCTGGGCGAGCCTGGGCCGACCGGTCGACGTCATCGCCATGAACCGCCGCGCAGGCAGTACCGAGGACCTGCACGTCGGAGGCTCCGACGGGGCGGGCATCGTCTGGGCGGTCGGTAGCCGGGTCCGGGGCACCAAGGTGGGCGACGAAGTCATCCTCACCGTGTCCCAGTGGGACGAACGCTCCGACGACGTCAGGCTCGGCACGGACGGCACCTGCTCACGGTCCACACGCGTCTGGGGGTACGAGACCAGCCACGGGTCGCTCGCCCAGTTCGCCGTGGTCGACGACTACCAGGTCCATCCCAAACCGGCGGCACTGTCCTGGGAGGACGCGGGCTGCTTCAGCCTGACCGCGGGCACCGCCTACCGCCAGTTGTGCGGCTGGCACCCCCATACGGTGTCGCCCGGCGACCCGGTGCTGATCTGGGGCGGCGCGGGCGGCCTGGGCTCGATGGCGATCCAGATCGTCAACCAGCTGGGGGGTGTGCCCGTGGCCGTGGTGTCCGACGGGAAGAAGGCGGAGCACTGCCGGTCCGCGGGCGCACACGCGACCATCGACCGCCAGGTGTTCCAGCACTGGGGCCCCATGCCGCCCGGCGACACCCCCAAGGACCTGCGTCAGTGGCAGGTGGGCGTCCGGCGCTTCCAACAGGCGTTCTGGGAGGTCCTCGGGGAACGGCGCAGCCCACGGATCGTGCTGGAACACCCCGGCAGCGCGACACTGCCGACGTCGATCGCCGTCTGCGACCTCGGCGGCATGGTGGTGACCTGCGGAGCCACCAGCGGATATCACGCCGACCTCGATCTGCGATTCCTGTGGATGCGGCAGATCCGCCTGCAGGGCTCGCACATGGCCAACACCCGCCAGTTCCGCAGCGTCATCGCACTGGCCGGCCGCGGCTCGCTCGACGTGTGCCGCACCGGAACGTACTCCCTGGCCGAGTCCAGCACCGCACACCAACTCCTGCGTGAGGGGGCCCAGATGGGAAACCTCGCCATTCGCGTCAACGCACCCGCCGCCTGAGGTCGCACCGACTCACCACGCCCGGGGCCATGTATCCCGTGCATCCCGCCGAGGACCCACGTATCCCCGCAGAAGAGAGGACCACGCAGATGAACCAGCTGACCTACACCGACCTCAAAGCCCTTATCCTGGCTTGCCGCAGTGACCTCGAAGAACTCTTCGAGAGCGGCGACCTCAGCGACACCACCTTCGACGAGATCGACTTCGACTCGCTCTCCCGCACCGAACTCGCGGAGAAGATCAACGACAGCTCCGGCAAGGAGATCCCCGACGACATCGTCTTCGAGGCGGCCACCCCCAGGGTGCTGCTGGAGAAGGTGAACGCGTATCTCACCGGCACGTGACAGGCGCGGAAGGCGACGCTCGCGGAGGAAACGATGATCCCCCAGCCCCTCTCC
>NZ_JAAKZZ010000350.1 GCF_011045075.1 Streptomyces boncukensis | reverse complement strand
CCCCTGAGATCCCCTCCGCGGCCCCCGGGCGGCCCCCGAGACGCGATCAGGGCACAACCCTGATGTCCGGGCGCCCGCGGCATGTGACGATCGAGGCATGACCACCGCCCCGCCGACCGCCGCCGCGACCGAGGCCCCCGCCGACGAGCAGCCCCTGCGGAAGCTGTACCGCAGTGCCGACGGCCGGCTGCTCGGTGGCGTCGCACGCGGACTCGCGGGGCACCTGGGGCTGCCGGTCTCCTGGGTGCGGGTGGTGTTCCTGGCGCTGAGCACGGCGAACGGACTCGGGGTGCTGCTGTACGCCGCGTTCTGGTTCGTGGTGCCGCTGGGCACCGGCGGCGTGAGCGAGGGCCGCGGCAGATTCCCGTTCGCCACCGGGGTGGCCACCGGCCCGGACGGCAAGCGGCGTCGGTTCGTCCGCAAGCCCGACAAGGGGCAGCTCGCGGCGATCATCGTGCTGCTCGCCACCCTGGGCATCATCGCGGACAATCTCCAGTTCGGCACGGCGAACACCTATCTGTGGCCGGTGCTGCTGGTCGGCGCGGGCGTCGCGCTGGTCTGGCGGCAGGCGGACAACGCCCGCCGGGCGCACTGGGCGGAGGTCACCCGGCGCCGCCGGCTGATCCCGATCGCGCGCAGCGCGGCCGGGGTGGCGCTGGTCGCGGCGGGCGTCACCGGCATCGTCGTGGTGCAGAGCTCGGTGCGGCACCTGGGTTCGGTCCTCCAGGCCGCGATGGCCGTGCTGGTCGGCATAGCGCTGATGGCCGGCCCCTATCTCGTACGGATGATGCAGGACCTCTCCGAGGAGCGGACGATGCGCATCCGCGCCCAGGAGCGCGCCGAAGTCGCCGCCCATGTCCATGACTCCGTGCTGCATACGCTCACCCTGATCCAGCGCAACGCCGAGCATCCGCGCGAGGTCGCCAGGCTGGCCCGCGCCCAGGAGCGCGAGCTGCGCGCCTGGCTGTACAAGCCGGACGGCAAGGGGACCCAGGGCGGCCAGGACGGCACCGAGGAGGACCAGCAGCCCGGCACCCTGGCCGACGCCGTCCGCGCCGCGGCAGCCGAGGTGGAGGACTACCACGGCGTCCCGGTGGAGGTCGTCATCGTCGGCGACTGCCCCCTGGACGAGGGGCTCGGCGCCCAGGTCCAGGCGGCCCGTGAGGCGATGGTGAACGCGGCCAAGTACGGTGGCGAGGGCGGCGCCGTGCAGGTCTTCGCGGAGGTCGAGGGGCGTACGGTCTTCATATCGGTCCGCGATCGCGGACCGGGCTTCGACCTGGACGCGGTGCCCGAGGACCGGATGGGCGTGCGTGAGTCCATCATCGGCCGGATGCAGCGCAACGGCGGCACCGCCCGGCTGCGCACCGCGCCGGGCGAGGGCACGGAGGTAGAGCTGGAGATGGAGAGGGCGGCGGAGTCGTGACGGAGACACCCAACGAACAGGCCGCGCAGGCCCCTGAGCAGCGCCGGGTCCGCGTGGTCCTGGTGGACGACCACCGGATGTTCCGCGCGGGCGTGCAGGCCGAGATAGGGCGTACGGACGAGACGGGCGTCGAGGTCGTCGGCGAGGCGGGCGACGTCGACCAGGCGATCACGGTCATCGAGGCCACCCGCCCCGAGGTCGTCCTGCTGGACGTCCACCTCCCCGGCGGCGGCGGAGTGGAGGTGCTGCGCCGCAGCGCCCCGCTGATGGCCGACGCCGACAGCCCGGTCCGCTTCCTGGCGCTGTCCGTGTCGGACGCGGCGGAGGACGTCATCGGCGTCATCCGCGGCGGCGCGCGTGGCTATGTCACCAAGACGATCACCGGCAGCGATCTCGTCGGGGCGATCTTCCGCGTCTCGGACGGCGACGCGGTCTTCTCCCCGCGCCTGGCGGGCTTCGTGCTGGACGCCTTCGCCTCCACGGACGCCCCGCCGGTCGACGAGGACCTGGACCGGCTCACCCAGCGCGAGCGCGAGGTGCTCCGCCTGATCGCCCGCGGCTACGCCTACAAGGAAGTGGCCAAGCAGCTCTTCATCTCCGTCAAGACGGTCGAGTCCCATGTCTCCGCGGTCCTCCGCAAGCTCCAGCTCTCCAACCGCCACGAGCTGACGCGCTGGGCGACGGCCCGCCGCCTGGTGTGAGCCCCCGCCCACTCCCACTCCCCCGTTCGGGTGCACGGCTGTGTACCGGCGCCCTGGCGGGGTAGATTGACCCACGCAAGAAAGCCCCCGCCGACTGAGTCCACCAGTCGAACGAGGGCTCCCCGGAGCTACAGCTCCCTATCCCCACCGGGTGTGGGGGTAGTGGGCCGCTCCGTACGGTTCAGCAGGCGGGTAACCGCCCACTTCGCCAGTGCTGCGCCGGTGCCGATCAGCAGCCCGAGGGCTGCCAGCTCGGCAGCGGCGCGGGCACGGGCCCGCACAGTTCGCTCCGTCTTTCGATGACGCCCCATTGGCGCCTCCTCTTCCAGCGACGCGGCCATGGACCGGTGGCCGCTCCGGAGGAGGCCCCCTTCGGGCCCCCTGGGCGGGGGGTCCGACGGCAGAGCCCTCTCGGAAGAGGAGGCGCACGAGGTGCGCCACCAACTCCGCATCCTACGCTACGAGTTGGCCCGACTACGCCACGCAGTCATCGCAGTCGCCGGCTCTCCGGCGGGCCGAGGTAGGTGTCCGGAAGACCGCCGGTGTCGATCAGGAGGCGCTGGAGGACCACCGTCGGGTCGACCATCCAGAACGTCAGCCGGTGCACGCCCGGGGAGAGGGTGTGGCGGGTGGCGGTGCGGTTGACGTTGTCGGAGGTGTTGCGGGCCCAGGGGCGGTTCATCTCGCCGTCGTCGGCGCCGCCGGCCGCGATGATGTCCACCGTGTGCGGGGGGTCGTCGTCGAAGGAGACGGCGTAGCGCAGCCCATGGTCGTGCGCCAGCGCGGGGTTGCGCGGGGAGAGGTACACCCAGAGGGTCGCGCGCCCCTCGGTGAGCACGCTCACCGTGTAGTCGAGGCGGGGCGAGGAGCCGCCCGGACGCCGGGACGCGGCGGTGACCGGTGCCGGGGTGACGCCGGCCGTGCCGCCCCGGCCCAGGTCAGCCACCCGCTGCCAGCTCACGCCGTCCCCGCCCACCATCCGGTCGGCGTGCTCGGCGTCGATCGCGATATAGCCGCCCGCCTCGACGAAGCCGCGCAGCCCCCGCACATCCGGGTTCTCGGCGACGGCGGCCACGGTGACGCGCTCTGTGCCGGGGCCGTGGACGACGAGCTCGGCGCGGCCGGTGCCGGACGGGGCCGTACGCCAGTCCACCCGCACCGTGAGCCGCCGCTGCCGGGTGACCCGGCCCCGGGGACGGTCGACGCGCAGCCAGGGCTCCGAGGTCTCGACGCGGTAGTCGAAGGGGTTCCGGCCCCGGTTGAAGACCTCGATATACGGGGCGGGGTCCGTGCCGTACCGGCTCAGGGGCGGCAGCTCGGGCGCCCCGGCGCTGCCGGGCCAGTGTGTGCCGGAGCCCGCGACGGCCACGCCGAGCGCGGCGCTGCCGGGGACCTCGATGCGGCGTACGGCGGGGTAGATCTCGTCGGGCAGCGCCACGTGGTCCCGCTCGGGCTGCTGCCAGGGCGCGTTGGGCCCGTAGCGCTCGACGTCGCCGTAGCCGATGTGCGGCTGGGTCTGGAAGCCCTTCCATTTGCCGCCCGCCACCCGGGAGTTGAAGCGGTCGGCGAGTGCGAAGTCCCGCTCCAGTCCCTCCTCGGCGCGCGCGGCGCGCTGGTTGGTGGCCCAGCGGCCCTGCCCGGCGTAGCGCAGATTGGTGAACTCCGCCTCGCGGAGCGCGTAGACGTTGGCGGTGGCGGTCACCGCGTAGCCGACGAGTTGAAACCAGGCGTCCTGTGCGGAGCCGGGCAGCCGGTGGGCGATCCGCTCGGCGCGTGCGGCCAGCTTCCGCCAGCGCTCGGTGACGTGTTCGAGTTCGCGGTGGTGGTCGAGGGAGAACGGCGTCGCCTCGTCGTCGTACACGACGGCGTCCGGATCGGTGGCCGGGTCCTTGTCGGGGTCCAGCGTGATGCGCCGGTTGAGCAGCTCCGGCTTGCGCAGCGACTGGAGCCGGGCGTACTCGGCGAGGACGGCGGCGATGGACCGGGCCTGTGCCTCGCCGAAGTGCTGGGCCGCGTAGCGGCGTTCCCACTCCGGGAGGTCGGCGGCGTCCCAGCGGCCCGGGTTCCAGGCGTAGTCGAGGAAGAACTGGGTGGGCAGCTCGTTGCCCTTGAGGTCGCCGACGTTGGCCACCCACAGCGTGCGGTTGCCAAAGGCGTGGGCCTGCCGCAGCTGGTCCCAGACGTTCGGCAGCGACGCGGTGTCCACCCACTTGTAGTTGCGGCCGAGGCCGACGTAGTCGAAGTGGTAGTAGAGGCCGTAGCCGCCGGCGCGCGCGGGTTCGCCGGGGTCGGGGTGCATCCGGATGTTGCCCCAGTTGTCGTCGCACAGCACGACGGTGACGTCGTCGGGGGCGCGCAGCCCGCGCTCCCAGTAGCGCTGGACCTCCTTGTAGAGCGTCCACACCTGCGGGATGTCCGCCGGGTCCTTCCCGGTCTCCTCGGCGAGGATGGTCCGCTGGGTGGTGATGATCTCCCGCATCAGCTCGATGCCGTCGCCGTCGGGCAGGCTGACGTCGCCGTTTCCGCGCATGCCGAGGGTGACCACGCCCTCGAAGCCCTGCTCGGCCATGCGGCGGACGCCGTCGCGCCAGTACGCCTTGATCGCGTCGGCGTTGCGGCGGAACGACCACTCGCCGGTGCCGCCGTACGGGTCGCTGCCGGGGGTGACGACGTTCCCGTCGTCGTCCCGCTCGGGGGGCACGGCGTGCCGGTTCCACTCCTCGATGCCGCGCATCATGGGCGCCTCGTGCGACGTGCCGAGCACGATGCCGTACTCCTGGGCGCGGGCGTGGTTGTCCGGGTCGTCCTCGGCGAACGCGCGCCCCCATACGGCGGGCCAGAGGTAGTTGGCCCGCAGCCGCAGCATCACCTCGAACACCCGGGCGTAGAAGTCGGCGTTGAACCCGCCCGGGTGCCCCTCGGCCTTTCCCGGTCCGAAGTACTCGGGGGCCCAGGTGCCCAGGGCGGGGTTCTCGTCGTTGATGAAGATGCCGCGGTACTTCACGGCGGGGGTGCCCTGGGTGTGCCGCCCCGGCAGGGCGTACAGCGCCCTCCGCCGCACCGGCGGCACGTCGTCCCACCAGTACCAGGGGGATACGCCGATGCCGTAACTCACGTCGTACGCGGCGTAGACGGCGCCCCGCGGATCGCTCCCGGCGACGACGAACGCGCGGTCGATCCCGGGCATCGGCCGCTCGACGACGGCCTGGAGCGAGGTCTCCCAGCGGCCCGCGACGCCGGTGGGGTCCAGCGCGCCGCTGTCGACCAGGCGGTCGATGAGCGGGCTGCGCCCCAGGGTGCCGACGAGGACGACCTCGCGCGCCGCGCCGGGCACCCGCCCCTCGGCGGCCCGGCGGAGCTCGGGCCGCACACCGGTCACGCGTTCGATGTCGGCACACAGGTCGGCGGCGGCGCGGCGCACGCCGGGGTGGTCGGCGGCGTCGACGGCGACGGGGGCGGCAGCCGCGTTCCGTACGAGGGGGAACGCGCCCCCGCGCGGTGTGAACGAGATGTACGCCCCGAAGTCCGTACGCCGTGGCGCCCCGTCCCGGGCAGCCGCTACCGGAAGATTGCCGAAACCTCCCGGGCCGCCGAGCCCGAGGGCGCCCGCCCCAGCCCCGAGTACGACTCTTCGCCGGGGCCCGCTACGACCTGCGCCTTCCTGCCCGCTCATCCCGACACCTCCGCGTATCGACGGCCTGCCTTGACGCGCACAAGTCAGATCCTGGGCGCGGTTCGCATCCGGAACAACGGGCCGTGTCCGCTGAAAACTTTTCGGGCCGGGCGGAGCGGGGTGGCCCCGTAAACAACTGGCGGTCTTCGACCCGTACGGACGACGATGGCGGGCATGACCGAGCAGCCCGCGCGATGGAGCCAGGCCACCGTCCACCCCGACATGTGGGTGGACCCGGACGACGACCCCCGCAACACCGACGGCCCCAGCCCGGACGGAGAACTCGCCACGCTGCGGGACTTCCTGACGGGCTACCGCATGACGCTGCGGATGAAGTGCGAGGGCCTGGACGCCGAGGAGCTGGCGCGGCGGCCGATCCCGCCGTCGACGCTGTCACTGCTGGGCCTGCTGCGCCACCTCGCCGAGACGGAACGGGACTGGCTCAACTGGATCAGCGAAGGCGAACCGCTGCCGTCGCTGTACGGCGAGCCCGACGGGGACTTCGACGGGGCCGTCGCCGAGCCCTCCGAGGTCGACGCCGCGTACGCGGCCCTGACGCGCGCGCAGGCCGCGACCGACGCCGCGCTGGCCGGCCACCCGGACCTGGGCGAGCGCGTGGGGCGGAACGGGATCGCGGTCCGGGAGCTGCTGGTGCACATGGTCGAGGAGTACGCCCGGCACTGCGGCCACGCCGACCTGCTGCGCGAGTGCGTCGACGGCCGCGTGGGTCAGTGACCCGGGCCGCCGGGGCCGGGGCTCACTCCCACTCGATGGTCCCCGGCGGCTTGCTGGTGACGTCCAGGGTGACGCGGTTGACCTCCGCCACCTCGTTGGTGATGCGGGTCGAGATCCGGGCCAGCACGTCGTACGGCAGCCGGGACCAGTCCGCCGTCATCGCGTCCTCGGACGAGACGGGCCGCAGCACCACCGGGTGCCCGTAGGTACGCGCGTCGCCCTGGACGCCGACGCTGCGGACGTCCGCGAGCAGCACCACCGGGCACTGCCAGATGTCCCGGTCGAGCCCGGCCGCCGACAGCTCCTCGCGGGCGATCGCGTCGGCCTCGCGCAGCAGGTCGAGGCGCTCGCGGGTGACGGCGCCGACGATCCGGATGCCGAGCCCGGGTCCGGGGAACGGCTGGCGCTGCACGATCTCGTCCGGCAGGCCCAGCTCGGTGCCGACCATCCGGACCTCGTCCTTGAACAGCTTGCGCAGCGGCTCGATCAGCTCGAACTCGATGTCCTCGGGGAGCCCGCCCACGTTGTGGTGCGACTTGATGTTGGCCGTGCCGGTGCCGCCGCCGGACTCGACGACGTCCGGGTAGAGCGTGCCCTGCACCAGGAACGCCACCGGCTCGTCGCTCGGGGCCTCGGCCACGATCTCGGCCTGGGCCTGCTCGAAGACCCGGATGAACTCCCGGCCGATGATCTTCCGCTTCTGCTCCGGGTCGGACACCCCGGCCAGCGCGTCCAGGAAGCGGTCGGAGGCGTCCACGACGCGGAGCCTGACGCCCGTCGCCGTCACGAAGTCCTTCTCGACCTGCTCCGTCTCGCCCTTGCGCATCAGCCCGTGGTCCACATAGACGCAGGTGAGCCGGTCGCCGATGGCCTTCTGCACCAGGGCGCCCGCCACCGCCGAGTCGACGCCGCCGGACAGCGCGCAGATCGCCCGTCGGCCGCCGACCTGGGCGCGGATGGCCTCCACCTGCTCGTCCACGATGCTCGCCGTCGTCCAGGACGGGGCGATCCCGGCGCCGCGGTAGAGGAAGTGCTCCAGCTCCTGCTGGCCGAACGTGGAGTGCATCACCTCGGGGTGGTGCTGCACGCCGTAGAGCCGCCGCACGTCGTCCTCGAACGCCGCCACCGGCACCATGTCGGTGGACGCCGTGACCGTGAAGCCCTCCGGCGCCGCCGAGCAGGCGTCGCCGTGCGACATCCACACCTGCTGCTCGGCCGGGGTGCCCTCGAAGAGCGTGGAGGACGGCCGCGAGACGGTCAGCCCCGTGCGCCCGTACTCCCGGCTGCCGGTGTTGTCAACCGTGCCGCCCAGGGTGCGCGCCATCAGCTGGAAGCCGTAGCAGATCCCCAGCACCGGCACGCCCGCCTCGAACAGCGCGCGGTCGATCGACGGGGCGCCCTGCGCGTACACGGACGAGGGGCCGCCGGAGAGGATGATCGCCTTCGGCCGCTTGGCGAGCATCTCGGCGACCGGCATGGTCGAGGGGACGATCTCGCTGTAGACCCGTGCCTCGCGCACCCGGCGCGCGATGAGCTGGGCGTACTGCGCGCCGAAGTCGACGACGAGGACGGTGTCCGGAGCGGTCTCGGACGGGGTGGGAGCCACGGGAGCCACGAGCAGCCTTTCGGCGGTGAAGCGGGGTGAAGCGGGGTGTGCTCCCGATGATAACGGGGGGCGCGGGCCTGCC
>NZ_JAAKZZ010000034.1 GCF_011045075.1 Streptomyces boncukensis | reverse complement strand
GGCGCCCCGCACTCAAGCAGAGTGCGGGGCGCCTTCGCCGTCGTGCGCGCCGGATCAGGCGTAGCGCGCGACCTGCTCCCGGAGGTCGTCGACGTCCCAGTACGCGATCTCGGTGGACAGGGACGTGTCCGCACCGTCCTCGTCGTTCCACTCCTGGGGGTAGACCGGCTCGTCAACACGGAGGATCAAGTCGTCGCCCTCCCGCGTCACGGTGACCGCACCGGTGCGGGGCGTGCCGTTCCAGTCCTTCCACCCCTTGTGCGCGGTGACCTGCTCCAGGGCCGCCAGGATGTGCGGTGCGTGCGCGGCCGGGACGCTCAGGGCGTGGCGGTCGACGCGCCGCGCCCCCAGTGTCTCGGTGGGGCCGTAGACGGTGAGGTAGAACGACTCGCCGCGGATCTCGGTCCGGTACGGCCCCATCGCTGTCGTGGGCTCCTGGATGGCTCCCATGGTCGGCTCCTTGGTGCTGTTGGGTACGGTCAGGCTATCCGGCAGAGGCAGGCGCGGAAGCATGTTCACGGACGCCCGTCACGGGGCGAAGAGGTCGAGCTGTTCGGCCGCGTCAGGCGCGGCGGGAAGCGGCGGCAGCTCCCGGGACCGCAGGGCTGGCGTGTGCGGAACCTCCGGCCGTTCCTGCGGGGACTCGGCATCGGCGCGCAGCTCGTCGACCAGCTCCTGGGCGATGAAGTGCTTGGCGATCTCTTCAGCGGTGGGCACCCAGCCGCGAGGGCGTCGCCGGCCGAGCCGGTAGGTGATGCCCTGCACCCTCGCCCACACCTCCCACAAGCGGTCGTCCCGCGCCTCCCAGGCGTGCAGCCGCTCCAGCGCCGAGTACAGGTCGTCCCGTTCGGCGGCCCTTCGCCGCTCGTCCTCGGCCGCTGCTGTGGCCCGACGGGCGGCTTCCTCCCCGCCGAGGAGTGGCCGCAGCGGCGTCTGCCGCTCCTCGCTGCGGTCCCGCTCGACCGGAGCCGGCCGCCACCGACGCCACAGCCGCACCGCGGCCCGTCCGTCGGCAGTCACGGCGACGCGCTCGCCGTCGCGGGTGAGGAACCCGGCCCGCAGCAGCGGGACGAGGCGGCCGTCCGCGACGGTGCGCCCGGCCTGCCCAGGCTGGGGATGCTCGCGGAGCACACCGTCCTGGCCGTACCGGAGTTGCCCGGCGTCGGCCGCGGCGACCAGCTCCGCCTGCCCGGCCGACCACTGGAGGGCGTGCGCCCGCTGCTTGTCGCTCATCGGCCGTCGTTCTCGGCCATCCGCTGCACGAGCGGCCACGCGGCGACCGCCGCCGCATCGCGGACCTGGTCGTACTCGGCCTGCCGGTCGGGGAGCACCGCGCCGTCGCGGGTCATGCCGTACGTCATCGACTGGAACTCGGTGACGCACTCGGCCGCCTGGTCCGCGAGGTCGTCGAGCGCTTCCTGCCGGGCGAACTCCGGGCGGAGGTCGGTCCAGAAGTACCCGCACCCGGGCTCGGGCACCCCCTCGAACGACTCGGAGGCGACCACGTGCGCGTCCGGGGTCTCCTGCTCGACCATGAACCACGCCAAGACTTTCGCCCAGGCCAGCGCGGTGCTGTACTCCTTCACCAGGTACGTGTACGGCTTCTCGCCGTCGTGCCGCTCCGGACCGGCGACGGTCACGGTGAAGTCGCGCGCCGTCTGCTTGTAGTCATACGGCAGCTCGTACAGCGGGCCGTGCTCGGCGACCTCGTCGACCGGGTGGGCGGCGGGCTCCGGGGTCTGCTCGACTGCCGGGGCGCGGCCGTACTTGCGCTGCAACTCTTCCATCTCGGCCGCGCCACGCAGGTCGTTGAGGAGCTGGAGCTGCTTGCCGATGTTGAGTCCGGTCAGCGGCGCCTGCGCGTGCGGCCACACCGTACGGACGGCACGTACGTAGGCGGCGCCGGCCAGGACGGTGACCTCGCGGGCGTGCTCGATGCCCAACAGGCGGGCCTGCGCGGCGAGTACGCGGTCGGACACCGCCGACCGGTTCCCGTACTTCGCGTCGTACGGCTCCAGCACCTGGTCGAGCGTCACGAACCCGTGCCGGGCGCTGAGGATGAGGACCAGGTCGTCGTCCCCGGCGAACGCGGCGGCGGCCCGCCAGCAGGTGAGGAAGTACGAGCCCCGGTACAGCTCGCGGGCCGGGGCCGCGTGGTCGAGCTTCTTCCCGGAGCAGGGGATCACGTAGACGTGCCCGGTGCGGGCCGTGGGTTTGGCGGTGGCCATCTGGGGTCCTCCGTCGGTGAGTTGGGGTGTGTCTGGACGCTGTCCGGGCAGGTGGCGCGGGGTGTCCGGCCGACTGTCCGGGCAGCGCCCGGACACGTCCGTGGACATGTCCGGTGCGTGTCCGGGCCGTTCAGGCGGTCGCCGGGGCTGCGGCCGTCAGGTCGCGCACGAACTCGGCGGAGACCTCGGTTCGATGGCCGGTGATGTGCCGCCGGGCATCGGCGCGGTCGTGGCCGTGGCGGGCGAAGCCGCACGAGCAGATCGCGACGCTGGCCGCCGAGTACCGCCGCGCGCCGCCGCCGGCCGGGTAGAACCAGCCGCCCGGCTCGGTGGTCCGGGTGCGGTGGTCGCGGGCGAACAGCCCGATCCGGGCCGTGAGGCTCGGCCGGACGCGGTTGCGTTCGTCGACGACGACCAAGCCGCGAGCCCGGAGCCGGGCGGTCGCCGCCTGCGGGATGCGCCAGATCCCGCCGGTGAAGACCCGATTCAGCGGGTCGTACGTGGCGTCGCTGGACTGGACGAGCAGCAGGTCGTCGCAGGTGGCGTCCGTCAGGGCGCGGCCGACCGGCAGCTCGGGGGCGAAGGTGATCGAGCGCGGGGCGCTGACGACGGTCTCGCCGGGGCCGAAGCGGTGCGCGGTCCACCCGATGGCCGCGCCGCCGTCGAGGGTGAGATCGATGGCGTAGCCGCGCCGCAGGGCGCGGGCCAGCGTGGTCAGCGCGTGCTGCTCGCTGGCGGTGCCCTCGGTCGTGCCGCCGGGGTGCGTGATGCTCTCGCGGAACATGGGTCCTCCTGGGTCAGGCCGCGGCCTGGTTGATGAGCTGCCAGATGTCGCCGGGCGCGGTGTGCTCGGGCACGTCGAGCGAGGCGATGACGCGGACTCCGTCGAGCACGGTGAGGTGGCCGCGCAGATGCTCGGCGGACCGCTGGCCGTCGTGCGCGCGGTAGACGACGGGCCGGGTGCGGTCGCGCCTCAGCTCGTCGCGGGCGTCCTCGGTGAGCTGGTCCCACTCGCGGTGCAGGTCGCACAGCGCGCCGAGCGCCGCCAGGACCACGTCCTCGTCGTGGCTGTCGAGGTGGCCCATCTCGATTACGTACAGGTGGCGGGCGCGCAGCTCGCGCGCCCGGTAGCGGAACGTCGGGTGGATCAGGTCCAGCTCGGGCAGCTCGGTGCGGTAGCCGGTGACCGGATCGCTGACGTAGTGCAGGAGCGCGAGGGGTACGCCGGTGCCGGGCCTCATCAACGCGCGGTACGCAGCGCGGATCGAGGCGTCGGCGGTCTCGGGCATCTTCTCGGTGTCGGCGGCGTCGAGGAAGTTTGCGGCAGTGTCGTGCAGGTGACGGGCGGCGGCGAGCAGCGCGCGGCGCCGGGGGTGGCCGTTGGCGCGGCCTCGGACCAGCTTGCCGAGGAGGCGTGCGCGGGTGGCTGCCTTCGTGTGGCCGTTCATGGTGCTGTCCTCCCTGGGAGTTCGGTCAGGCCGCGGCGGCTGCCGCCGCGCCGTGGTAGCAGCGGACGCCGCGCAGGCCGGCCGGGCAGTTGCACTGGCCGGAGGCGGCAGTCCGGTAGATCTCGCTGCCGTCGTCGCTGACGACGAGGAACACGCGGGTGCGGCTGGTCTTGCGGAGCGGCACGACCGCGCCCAGCTCCAGCGCCTCTGCCGCCTTGGCGACCTGCCAGCCCTGGTAGCGGCCGGAGTTCTCGCGGTTCGCGCGGCGCACCTTCCGGCGGCACTTCGGGCCAAGTCCGTCCGGGCTCGCGTTGCGCAGAGGCCGACGGCACTTCCGGCACCTGGCCGGTTCGGTGGTGGTGTCCGTGGCGCTCATGCCGCTCCCTTTCGCGTTGCTTTGTGGTGGGGTGTTACATTCAAAATCCTACCCAAAGTCAACTTTGGAAAAGCCATTTTGGAATCTGGGGTACGCAAAGGGTTGGCAAAGAGCGCAGGCCCCGGGCACGGCCCCGGACAACCGGCCAGACAGCCCGTGCGGACAGCAGGACGCCCTGCCCCCCACCAGGGAGGACAGGGCGTCCTGGACTGTCCGGCGGCCTACCGCGCGGGCTCGGCCGCCGGCCGCTCGCATCCGTCGTGCCGGTCGCAGTTGCACCGCTTGCAGTCGGCGCACATCTGCCCGGCCTCCAGCCCGCACGCGCCGCAGCCGCCGGAGGCGTCCAGCTCGGCGTCGTCGAGCGCCAGGGATAGGTCGATCTGCGCCTGGCGGTCGAAGCGTGGGCGGACGACACACGTCCCGTCGCAGGTCACGGACTCGCCGAGCCCGGCGTACAGGTTCTCGTGGCCCTCGCACGTCCACGTGCCGTACTCGGCGGGCTTGACCCGTACCTTCACCGCGCCGACGTCGAGCACGCCGACGCCCTCGATCTCCGCACGGGAGCGCAGCGCGCCGATCTCGGCGATGGCCTCGCTGTGGTCGGTGACCTCCTGGCCCTGCGCCCGGTGCACGCCGTAGACCAGGCTGCGCAGTTCGCCGCCGTCCTTGCAGGAGTACAGCGGCTCCTCGTCGAAGCCGGGGTGCTCGATGGTGACCTCGTACATGCTGATCCTCTTCTCCTGTCGGTTGGTGCAGGTCAGAACGGCTGCGTCGGGGCAAGGCGCTCAACGGTCAGCAGGTCCCACGCCGCGTGCTCGACGGCGATGGCGGCGCGCCACGGAGCCCGGTACGTCGCGCGGCGGTCCGCCTCGTCGACGCCGTGCACGTCGGCCCACCAGCGCGGCTTCTCGCCGTGGGCGTCCTGCACGCCGGTGTCGAGGACGTGGAACCGTGCGCCGAGCATGTGGACGATGTCGCCGGGCACGATGGACAGCCGCGGCAGCTCGGCGACGATCCGGCGCGTGCACTCGGCACTCAGGTCGTCGAGCGCGGCCGGGGACGCCTGCGCGAGGTAGCGCAGGGCCTCGCCCAGCTCGCGGATAGCGACGGCGGCCTCATCGGCGGCGGGCGGCGTCGCGTTCCGCAACGTCGCAGCGGCCCGCCGGGCTGCCGCACGGGCCTCGTCGACACGGGAGACGTCGACCTTCTCGCAGCGGTCCGCGCGCCAGGCGGAGCCCTCGGCGGTGTGCAGCCACAGGTGCCCGTCGCGCCCGCGCTCGGCAGCGTCGACGGTGCGCGTCGAGCCGTCGGCACACACGAAGCGGTCGCCGGCCGCGTACGGCTCGACCGGCCGGTGCAGCGGGGCCAGTTCCACGTCTAGCCGGGCAGCGGCCTGCATGGCGGCCTCGACGCTCGCCTTGTACCGGCCGCCCTCGATGGCGTCGGCCGCTGCGGTCAGCGTGTGCAGCTCGCCGTGCGCGGTCGTCAGGGCGGCGGGCCAGGCGCGGTTGAGGATCGCGACGATGCCCTCGGACGGGACCACGAGCACGTCGCCGTCTCGGATGTCATCGCGGCACTGCGAGGCGTCGTACGCCTCGGCCGAGCTGTCGAAGGTGTGCGTGCCCGGGTCGGCGACCTCGGGCCGGGCCGGCTCCTGGGCTGCGGCCTCCTCCTCGGCGCGCAGCGCGGCCTCGCGCGACGCGGCCCGGTCACGGGCACGGGCACGGCAGGACGCGCACGGCTTGCGGTCGGCGGCCTCGCTCTCCTCCAGGCCGCGGCTCTGGCGCTCCTCGCACAGCGACACATCGGCGAACGGGTCTGCGTAGTGGGCACGTTCGTCGCCGGTGTCGACCAGGACCGTGTCCGCACGGTGCGCCAGGATCGCCGGCGAGGCGTGCTCGATGCGCACCGGAGCGCCCAGCACGCGGGCCTGGTACTCGGCGAGGTGGGCGCTGTCGGCGTAGCTGCCGTCCGCGTACTCGTGCGCGGGGGAGGGCAGTTGGCCGAACTCGCCGCGCTCCTCGGTGATGGCGGCGGGGAGGGCGACGACCAGGAACCCGACGACGCCTTCGGAGTCGACCACGAGCACGTCGCCGTCGGCGACCTCGTCGCGGTCGCACGCGGCACGGGCCTCGGTGGTGCTGTCGAAGCGGTGGATCTTCAGCTCGGCGCGGGCCTCGCGGCGGGCGTCGGTCTCGGCGACGATCTCGCCGAAGTGGAACGCGGCGGCGGTCAGTTGGGACTGGCCCGCGAGGCGCTGTGCGTAGCTCTCAGAGTCGGACATCTCTGCCCTTTCTTGGTGAGTGGGTTGTTCACTCCCATTCTACCCAAAGACAGCTTTGGAAAATCCATTTTGGATATGTATTTTCGCAGGTTAGAGCCCCACCGCCGCGCGCCCGCTGCCACTGGGCGAGCCTCGCACTCCTCGACGGGCAATGCGTTTACCAAAACCGCTTGTGGAATACTCGGGGTATGACCGCGCACCCGAACACACCCGACGAAGAACGAGAGCCGGGCGCCTACGAGCCGTCCCAGCGAATGAAGGACGCGGAGGCGGCCATGCAGGAAGCCGCCGAGGAGGCCGAGCGGCTGCGTCACGAGTACCGCAGGGTGCTCGCCGAGGAGCTGGCCGCCTCCGGCCTCTCGCAGCGCAAGTTCTCCGAGTTCACCCCGTATACCGAACAGACCGTGAAGGGCATCGCCACGGAGTACGGCGTGAAGCCGAAGAGGAAGCCAACCGTGAAGTCCATCAACTCCTGATCGGCGGGGAGCCCCCGCATGGCGGGAGGGGTCGCACACGTAGTCGTGTGCGACCCCTCCCGCTGTTTCGGGCGGACGGTCAGTCGTCGTAGCCGCGAGTGCCCCGGACGGTGAAGTTCATCGCGACGTCGATGTCCACCAGCTCGCCGCCGAAGTCGGCGGTCACGCGGAGCGTGCGGGCGCCGGCCTCCTCGATGGGCATCTCCTGCGTCTCCCAGATCAGCTCGGAGGCGGGGCCGGGAATCAGCTCGCGGGAGTCGTCGAGAAGGCGCACGATCTGGCATGCCACCTGGTTGATCGCGGCGTGCTCGGCGCTCAGGATTTGCTCGCTCATTTCCGGCTCCCTATTCCTTCGTTTAGCTCGATTACTTCCATTTCATTCTAGGTGAATTCCAATGCCCCGTACATTCGGGCGCCGTATTATGCGGGCGAATATCGAAGGGCCGCGCACCTGAATTGATGCGCGGCCCTTTTCTCTGCCGAGGGCTCGTCGATCTATGTCACGCGGATGAGGATGCCGACCACGATCACGAGGACGAGGAGCGTGCCGAAGATCTGCTGCTCGCGCGGCAGGTCGAAGAATGAGAACCGCGGCGGCTTCTCGATCTGCTCGCCGTCCGGGATGTGGCCGCCGTGGACCAGGATTCGGTGACTCTGCCGCTCCTGCGCGAGCGCGGCGCGGGTGAGTACCGGCGGCGACGTCGTGCGGCACTGCACGCACCGGTAGCGGTACATCACGACCCCCTCCATTCAGATCACCCCTTATGGTGCTCGACTTTCCAGGCTGACGGGCCGCGTTCAGGATCTCGGACCATCCGGAAACCCCGCTTCCGGTCTTCGTTGGACCACTCTCCGGTCCGCTCTCCGCTGTTCTCCGCTTCCGAAGAGTTCGCAGGTCGGGGCCGCTCTCCGGAGGCCGGAGAGCGGTCTTCGGCACCTTCCTGGGGAGAGTCAGGGGAGGGGAGCGGCGGGAGCTGATTCCGGTGCACTCCAGCCCGGCCGGCGTGGCCCCTCGCGCGGAAGGTCTTGGAGGGGTCCCAGCCGGCCCCCTCCAGCACCTCCCGCAGCTCCTTATCCGTGGCCTCGGCGAGGCCCGGGAGGGCCAATCGCATGGCTGGCCGGAGGTCGGCCAGGTGCACCCCGTTTTCGGCCCCGATCTCGCGCCGGATGAGGGCGGTCAGCGGAGGCTCGACGGGGACCTCCGGGGTGGTCTCGTCGACCGGTGCGGGGGAGCCGTCGCACGCCTCGCCGGGGGGCACCTCCCGCTTCTTCCTCGCGCCCCTGAGTCGGCCGAAGAGGCGGGCGCGGGTAGCGTCTTCCACCCCGTCCTTTTCCGCATCCTCGCCTTCCGGGGGTGTGGCTTCGGCGGCGGCATCGCCTTTGCTGTTCTCGCCCGTGGGCTTTCCCTTCTCCCCCAGCTTCTTTCCCTTTTTCTTGCTGCCGGGCTCGGGAATTCGCCCAGTCCCGGCGGCGATCAGCGCGAGCAGAAAACCAGCGGCCATCGCGTACGGCACGGCGGGGTGCTGAGCGGGAGCGGTCGCCAGGACGTAGAGCGCGCCCGTCGTGATGGCGAGGCGGGCCGGGATACTGCCTCCTCTTCCGACCTGGCCCGACAGCCAGGAGACGAAGAGGACCAGGAGCAGGCACAGGCCACGACACAGGCACAGCGCACCGGCGGCGATCACGCGCCCGACGCGGGCCAGGGCACGCCCGACGCAGGCCACGCCGCGCCGCAGGGGCGGGCCGCTGCGGCGAGCGACAGCGGCGGCCAGCGGCCCCAGTTCCGCGAGAGGCCGCACGTCGTAGTACGGGCTCAAGTCAGGCAAGGTGAGAGCGCGCCGACGCGGCTCCCCGTCGACGTCCTCGACCTCGTCGTTGTCAGCGTCGGATTCGCCGACGTCGCCGGCCTGCTCGGTGTCGACAGGCGCGACCTTGTCCCCCGGCGACGGTTCGTCGTCCGGGTCGGGGACCGGGTACAGGTGCGCAGCATGGCTCATGACGCCAACTGCTGTGCGACCAGGGCGATTTTGTCGGCGAGGACGCCGAGACCGCCGTCCGCGCTGGACGCGATGTAGAAGAACGGAATGGCCATCATGGCGACGCCGCGTGTGCTGAGCTTCTTCCACAGGATGACGGCGACCATCGACAGACCGAGCGCGGGGAGCGTGAGGCCAGGCATCACGCTGTCGGCCAGAGCAAGCAGGTCGTTGACGATGCCCTTCACCAGGGAGAACGGCCAGCCAGCCGCAGCGTAGGACGCGCCAGCGATCAGCGAGAGGACGAGCGTCCATCCCCATCCCAGCGGCTTGATCTTGCCGCCGCCTTGGGTGCCGACGACCAGGACGACGGTGAGGAGGAAGGCAAGACCGAAGGGGCCGAGCGTGCCCAACAGGCTGTTCATCAAGGAGTCCTTGGCAGAGAGCGGGCGGTCGAGGCGAGCTACAGGACCAGGTCCGTCGAGCCGTAGAGCAGACAGCCGACGATCATGGAGATCAGGGGCACACGGGCGGCGAGCGCGAAGGGCGGGAACCAGCCGCGGGTGCGGTGGTCGAGCATCCAGATGCCGACGGCGATGCCGTACCAGGGGAAGACGTGCCAGTCCGCCCACGAGCCGTAGGCGTGGACGAGATACGCGGTCTCGGCCTGGAAAAACTGAGGCACACCGAGGTAGAAGCCGGTGCCGAGCGCGACGCCGTTGTAGGCGAGCCAGCGCGTCGGGGCGTCGATGCTGAGCCACCACTGGATGAGGCTCTGCTTCGGGGCGGGCTTGTCGTCGTGGTACGCCGGCCGCTGGTAGATCGTCGTGCCGGAGCCTCGGCGGCGCCAGCGGTCGCGGAGCTTGGCCGGGACCTGGTCCCCGTCCGCGCTCTCTTCGTCATCCGCCTCCAGCACTTCGAGCTGGGTTTCGCACTCCTCGCACCAGTACGCCACCAGCTCGCCGGTGGGCCGGGCGTGGACTGCGTGCGGGTTGGGGTGATCGCACGGCTCCCGGTCCTTCGCCGGGGCGGGGTCGGGAGCGGGACGTTCTTCCTTCGTGACGTCGACCAGCTCGCCCTTGTTCGGCTCCCACCAGTTGGGCAGGCGGCTACCTCGTACCGACTTGCTCGGGGCGTCGTCCTCAGTGTCCGGGACGCTGTCCGTGCTCGTGGCGGCGGGGTCCGGCTCGCTGTCCGCTTCGTCCGAGGCCGTGTCCAGCTCCTGCTTCTCGTCGTCATCGCTGGGCTGGCCGTCGGGGTCGATCCGGTCTGCGAGGTCGTGGAGTCGCCCGAGGAGCGCGCGGGGTCGCAGGTCCACCGTTCAGTTCCTTCCGTACGGCGTGAAGCGGCAGCGGCCAGGAGGGGCGTCCCGATGCTCATGACGCCTTGGACTTGCTCTCGATGCGCTGGCGGGTGCGGCGCACCGTGTCGGCGAGCTTGCGCTGCTCCCTCTCGGTGTCCGGCTTTCCGTGGACGGCGATGACCTTCGCGAGCAGTGCCTCTTCGCTGATCGCGGCGTCCTCGGCTAGGGCGGCACGGATGGTGTCGGCCTTCGCGGGCTTCTCGAAGCGCACGACCGTCTCGTCCTCGGTGTCCGGGACGCCGTTGTCCTGGTCCTGTCCGCCGTTGTCCGGGTCCGGCGCGGCAGGCGGTTCGGACTGGGCGCCGGCCTGGTCGGACACCGGATGCGGGACGGTGCCCGGAGCCTGTCCGAGGGCCGGCGCGGCGTGGGTGGTGATCTGGCGGGCGCGGGCGGCCTCGGGACCGAACGCCGCGAGCATGTACGCGTCGTACGCGTCGAGGCGGCGCATCTGCTTGGCCAGGGCGACGGACGCGGCGGCCTTCTGGCGGCGCCGGTTCAGCCAGAACGCGACCGACTCCGACAGCGGAACAGCGTGGTAGCGCAGCACGAAGACCCACAGGCCCTTCGCGAGGAGCGAGACCATCGAGCCGACGACGCCGGCGACGGTCTCGTTGTGGTGGTGGCCGAAGGCCACGACAGCGCCCATGGAGATGCCGAGGGAGACCCATCCGGCGATGCGCGCAGCCCTGGCCCGGGCCGGGTCAAGGCGCTCCAGCCACTCGACAGCGATACACGCGAGCCACACGACGTCGAAGATCAGCGCGACGCTGTACGCGATGAGCGCGGGGATGAGAGCCGCCAGGAGCGTGCCGATGCTGGCGGTCGTGCCGGTGACGGCGAGGAGTGTCACGACGACGGCCGCGCAGGTCAGGACGTTGACGATGATCCGGTCCCAGTCGCGGGGCGGGATCGGCACCCACACCGTGTACTCCACGGTGCGGGGCTCGGGCTGGCCGTCGATCTCGACGACCTCCTCGCGCTGTCGGGTCTCCTTGCGGTACCGGACCCCGGGGACGCGCGGCTGGTCGATCTCCTCGGACTGCATCGGTGTGCCTCTCGGGTGGTGCGAAACGGGAGGTAGGCCGGACCCGCGGGGGAGACGAGTCCGGCCGCTCTGGAGGCGCGGTACAGCGGGCGTACTCGGTGCCGCGCGCCTTGGGAGCCGCTACTTCGACTCGGGCTTGGCGGAGCCGGCTGCGTGGGAGCCGACGAGGGTCGGCTCGGTGCCGAGGGTGCGACGCAAGTGCAGCGCGTACTCACCGCGAGTGATGCCGTCGGGCTGCGCCGGGGCGCAGCTCAGCGCGGCGCGGGCGATGTGCGCGGCGCGGCTGCCGATGCTTCGTCCGCAGACGGTGTACGCCTGCGCGGAGATGCCGACCAGCAGGGTGCTCTGCTCCATCGGCTCAGTGGGGCGCGTGTCGGTGAAGTGGTCGGCGAGCCGGGACAGGACGTGAGCGACGGTCTCGGCGAAGTCCGAGGTGTCCGTGCTGTCCGCGTTGACCGCCGACGACGCCGGTTTTAGATCAGTAGAGTGACCCATGCGTTAGGGCTCCCTGTAGAGGCAGGTCTCTGGCGTCCCCGGCCCACCCGTGTGCGACTACGAGGTGACCGGGGGTTTGCGCGGCGGCCCGGAATGCGACTTCCGGGCCGCCGCTGTCCGTTGCCCTGGCAGCCGTGTGCGACTACGGCTTCGGGGCACAGGTGTAGCGATCAGAAGGCTACCTGTTTTCGCTAGTTGCGCAAACAGGTTGTGAGAGGATGGCGGTATGTCCGGCTCCCCCACAGGGGTTCGGAAGGCTCACGGCCAGGAGCGGCCGGTGATCTGCTCCATCCCGGAGATCCCAGACCTCATGGCGGCGGCCGGGCTGCCGCGTCTGACCCCCGCTCGAATTCGGCAGATCGCCAAGGATGACGACGCCTTCCCCGAGACGATCTGGGAGCGGGGCCGCGTGCGGCTGTGGCTCTGGGCGGAAGTGGAGTGCTTCTTCCGTGAACGGAAGCTGACCCCGGGCGCCCGGACCGACCTTCACGAGCGACGCCAAGGCGACGACGCGAAGAAGTGAGCGGGGAGCCGTCGCTGGCGTCATAGCTTCCTCCGGTGGCGGCTGGGTCGCGGACGGTCGCGGCCCCGTCACGGGCCGCCGTACGGGAGGGGAGTCAACACGACGGAGGGGCGAGCCGGAACCCCCATTGGAACACCTGTTCGTTTGTGGCGTTCTGCGAGTGCCATCGAAGTCTGAGTGGCGGCGCATGCGTGAGACAGATCACCGGCCGTGTGCACTGCGAGAGCGGACCGGCCTGGCCACGGACGCCATGCTCACTCCATGGCTTTCGACACTTCCCCCAGCGAGACCCTTATCGCGATCTCCCGACGGCGCGTCCCCGGGGAGCGGTTCCCGGCCTGGGCTGTGCCCACCCGCAGCGGCCATCTCGTAGGTCTCGTCGGCGAAGTTCCTGCCGATCCGTGGCGACCGTGGCGCCTCCAGCAGACCATCCGCGCGCAGACCTTGGCGGCGCTGCTAGGTGCGGACTTGGTGGCCCTCGGAGAGTTGGAGCCTGTACCTGAATACGAGGGTTCTCCGCGCGGGCTCCGCTGGGAGCCGGGCCGTAACGGGCGGCGGCTGTCGGTCACGGATGCGGGGCTGGCTGCTGCGGGCTCCTGGCTCCCGCTCGATCTGTCCTGAGCCCACTGTGTGGCCCACGCGGATCGGCAGGCCCAGAGTGATCGCTCAGACTTCGATGGCACATGTGCGCGCGGCGCGCAGGCGCTCGGCGAGCTGCCGGAGAACGGGGCCGGCCGCTGCGACGGCATAGTGAATTGCCGGGCCATGACCTGGACTACCGGGTGCAAGGCGGCGGCCATCTTGGCGAGGGCAGCGCGAGCCGTGCCGGGATCATCGGCGGAGATCGCCCGGAGGTGCTGTCCGGGCGCTGTCGTCGCTGGTGGAGCCAGTCCTGTCCGGCTGCTGTCCTGCCCCGTCCGGGACGTGTCCGCCCGTGTCCGGGCGGGTGGCCCCTTCGATCGCCGCGAGGGCTTCGGCGAAGGCAGCGCCGACGAGGTGCCGGGGTACGCGCGCCCGATACTCGACACGGACACCGTCCGGGCGCTCTCCCGGGTCTGTCCAAATGGTGCCCGGCCTGACCAGGCCGCCGCTGGCCGGTGGCCGTACGGACGTGTCCTGCTGGCTGTCCGGGCCGTGTCCGTCGTGCATGTCGGTCCCATCGGGTCGGGGAAGTCCATGGCCGCGCAGGCGCGCGTCGTGCTCGCGCGGTGACGGAGGATGGTACGGCCTTCACGGACCCGGAGTTCCGCGCTGCTTCCAGCCAGGGAGCGGGGTGGTCAGCGTGTCCTCGGCGCGGCTTGCACGTCGGGCTGCGGTGCGCCGTGGGTGGAGCAGCCAGGCCCCGGCGACGGCGACGAGGATGACGGCCGCGGCGGTGAGGAACCGCCAGTGCCACACAGGGAGCCCGGCCGCCGACTCGTCGGCCCAGTCCACGAGGCGGCGGCCGGCCCGGGCGCGTCCGGCGATGTACCCGCCGATCGCTCCGAGCGCGATCAAGAAGGCGATCTGTCCGGGGTTCACAGCGGGTCCTCGCCGTTGGCGGCGGGATCGAGAAGCTGGCGCAGCACCTCGGCGAAGGGATGCTGCCGCGCCATGTCGCGGGTCTCGCGCTGCACCTGGTCGTCGAGGTGGTCCGCCCATGTCTCGATACGGACGAGCGCGGCGGCCATCGCGTCGGGATGGTCGAGCCTCCCGGCCTGGTCGGCGTCTTCCTCGGCAGCGATCTCGTGGAGCCGCTTCTGCGCCTCCCGCCATGCGTCGTGGTGGTCGGGGCCACCCCAGCCGAAGACGTCGGGGTCGATGGCGCTGGCGGCGTCGCGGAACGTGGCGGCCCGGCCCCGGCTGCCGGTACGGGGCCGGCCGTCGGCGGGATGCACATCGAGGGGGACAGCGGCGAGGGCCTGACCGGTGGACGGGATCACGCGAGGCAGCAGGCCGACGGCGACGGCGGCGCGGAGCCAGTCGCGGGCCGCGGTGCGCCACGCGTGCTGCTCGTGCCAGTCGAGGTCGTGCCAGGGACGGCCGTCCTGCAGAACGGAGTCGGCGTACCCGGCCGCGGCGAGCGCGGTGATGCGCGGGTCGGTGTAGTGGATCAAGGCTGCGGCATCCTGGCCGGTCGCTGGCCGCGGGTCGGTGGTTGTCATGGGTGCGGCTCCTTCCCCTCGCGCGGGCGTCCTTGGTGTGCGGCCATCTCCTCGTAGGCGTCGAACAGTTCGGGCCAGCCCTCGCCCGGGCGGAGGGCCGCAGCATCGAGCCGGCCGTGCGCGACGGCCAGGCGCACGCCGATGTGCCGGTGGCCGACGGCGGCGAGCCACCCGGCGCACGCCTCTTCGGCGCCTTCGTCGGTCTTGTGGCAGGCGAACATCGGCGCGCTCAGGCCCGGTTCGATGCCGTCGGGCTGCTCGCTGGTGCACTTCAGCGCCTCGTACCGTTCGGCGCTGAACTCCCCGGGAGGCGTCTCGCGCTTCCACGGGCAGCGCACATACGGGAACCGGCGGCGCGGCACTGTTTCGTTCGTCATCGGGTGGCTTCTCCTTCGGTGTCGGGCCGCCGAGTTCGCGGCTTCGAGGAGTGGCGGGTGCCGATCGCCAGCGCCCGGGCGACGGCCTGTGCCCCGTACCGTGCTGCCGCCGCATCGTGACCGTCGTCGGCGACGGCGCGCAGCACTTCGCCCAGCTCGACGCCTTCGGGTATCGGGCTGGCCGGACGGCGCTGCGCGGCGCCGCACAGCAGGCAGCCGTTGTCGGCCGTCGGATCGACGGGACCGCCGGGGTGCCGGGAGCAGCGGTTCGCCGGCGGGGTCTTGCCCTGCGCCGACCGCACCAGGTGAACCGCGCGCTCCAGCTCGTCGGCCAGATCGGCGAGCGTCTGGTCGGTGATCTCGTTGCGGGCGGTGTACGCGGCGATGTCGCGCAGCACCCGGCCGATCTCGGGCAGGAAGTCGGGGTTCACCCGTGCCTCACCGCTTCCAGCTCCCGTCTCTGCTCCTCGGCGGCGACCAGGCACGTCGGGCACTGCTCGGAGTCCCGCAGCCGGTACTCGCGCCCGCATCCGCACGTACGCCGCGGGGCGGTCGGGTCCTCCTTGGGCCACGGCACGCGCTCAGGGCGCTTGCGGGGAGCGTCCTGGCCCCCGCCGTTCAGCGGCAGCAGGAACGCGCCCTGGACGCCCGTCTGCGCTTCCCGGAGGCAGCCGCCGCAGCGGTCGCGGTCCGGGCGGACGATGCGGCCCGTCTTGCAGTTCGGGCACTGTCGCGCTTCGGGCTCCTCCGGCTGGGTCGACTCGTCCGCCGCTCGCGCGCCCGCGCGTTCCTCTGGTTGCGGTACTACACCAGCCATCTCTTGGGTTCTCTCCTGGGTAACCCCTGGGTTGTTCGTGCCTCTGTGGCCCGAACCGTTCGTGCCTTTGTGGCCCGAACCCGTACGTGCCTCTGTGGCCCGAACTTCCTCACCGTCAGTTCGTGCCTCTGTGGCCTGAACTTCGCCCCCTTCGGAGTTCGTGCCTCTGTGGCCCGAACTTCCGTCGTCCTCATCGGTCTTCCGAGGGCGGGCGGTGGCCTTCAGATAGTCGGCAGCGCCCGCCCAGTCCGGTCGGGGGCACAGCAGCAGCCGGTAGACCGTCGGGCGGCCTCGGCGGCGCTCCCCGACGGTCATGACGACGCCGGCGCGGATCGCGGCGTCCAGGTAGCGGCGGGCGTCCTGTTCCCGGCACCCGGCGGCCTTGGCGATGTCCTGGATGCGGATGGGCTTGCCGTCGCCGGAGAAGCGCGTCTCGCCGCTCGCCGTCACCATGGCTCGGAGCGCGTAGAGCATCGTCAGGAAGCCGCCCTTCAACGTGCGCGGCATCTGCTTCGACCACCGCCAGACCAGGGCGTTGCCGAACTCGTGCGGCGGGCAGCCGGACTTGCGCTCCGGCTGCTGCTGCTCGTGGCTCACGGCGGGCTCTCTCTCGGGTGACGTGGCCGCTGCCCGGTGGGGGCAGGGCGAAGGGTGACGCGACCTTGATCAGGTGAGGTCGAGGAGGATCACGGGCCAGCAGGGGCCACGAGGGCGGGCCGGCCGGTCACGGCCCATCGCGGCGTCGGTACGCCGCCATGTCCGCGACGCCGGGCGGCAGTACCGCCGGGCGCCGCTTCTTCCGGTGCGCCTGCGCCTGGCAGGTTGCGACGTGCGGCATGTAGCGCTTCTCCCAGCGGGCGAGCGGTAGTTCGTCCGTTGGACGCCGCGACCGCCACGTCCCCGTGCCGTCCCGATACGCGGCCGTGTTGCCGTTCTCGTCCGGCGTCTTGTTGACCGCCAGGCGTCTCCCGGCGTCGGTCACGGTCCACACAACGGGCTCGCCGCACTGCGGACACCGCATGGCCTCTCCTCTCCTACGGGCTGAGACCGCGGGGCCGCGCCGTATCGCAGCGGTGGAGAACGGCGCGGCCCCACGGAGGCCGGGGTCAGTCCCCGGTGAAGAACTCGACGACCGGCTCGCCGAACCACACGAGCAGCGCGACGAACAGGGCGACCGCCCACCACCAGGCCGACGCGGCGGGGATGGCGTAGGTGATGCCGCCCGCGATGCTTCCGAGCCCGGAACCGAGCAGGAAGCGGGCCAAGGGGTCTCTCTCGGGGCCTCGCCTGGTCATCCGCGGGCCTTCCGGCGTCCGCTGCGACCGCGCAGCGGCACCTTGGCCTCGATGAGGAGGTGCCGGGCCAGCCCGTATGACAGGTTGTGCTCGGCCGCCAGGTCGCGGATCGACGCGCCTGCCTTGTACTTCTTCGCGAGCGTCTTGCGCATCTCCTCGCGCTCCTCGCCGCGCAGCCGGGGCCGGTACTCGCTGCCTTGCCGTGCCCCGCGCCGGGGCGTCACCGTCTCGCTCATTGCTCGTTCCTCTCTTCTTGTACGCGGCGCGGGCATCGAGCCCGGCCGTGCGGGGCACCAGCTCCCAGGGCGGGACTACGCCGCCGTGGCGGCCTTGGCCCTCTCCTTCGCGCGCTCCCGGCGGCGCTGGTTCTCCGCCTCGCGCCGCGCCCGGCGCAGCAGTTCGGCCCGCTCGTGCTCATCGAGCCCGCCCCACACGCCGTAGTCCTCCCGGAACGTCAACGCGTGGGTGAGGCACTGCGGCTTGACCGGGCAGCCCGCGCAGAAGCCCTTGGCGTACTCGGCGTCGATCGACCTCGGGACGCCGCCCTCTCCGGCGGGAAAGAACGCCGCTGTGGGGACACCCACACAGGCGGCGTCGTCCATCCAGTGGTGCGGCCGGGGAAGGGTGTCCGGCGCGTAGCGGCTCGGTCGTGCCATGGTCAGCTCCTCGGTGTTTCGTCGTGCCCGGACATGTCCGCCCCCTCGTCCCAGACGTGTCCGGCCCTGTGTCCGCGCAGGTCACCCCCCTCGCAGGCGTCGGAAGCGCGGTTATGTCCGGCTCGGTGTCCGGGCGTTGTCCGGGAGGTGTCCGGGCACGCCGGCGACGTGGCCGGCGCGGAGCACGGCGGAGCCCCCACCCGGCCGACGCGAACCCGAGAACGAGCGGCGCCCACACACTCCGCGACTCCACGACGGCGTCCACCGCGCTGCCGTACGCGAGGAACAGTTCGACCCAGATCACCCGGCATCACCGCTCTCGGGCCGGGCGTCGGCGTCGCGCCAGCGGGTGACGGTCCGCTGCGCGACGCCCAGACGATCGGCGATGAACGACGCGGATAGGCCCTCGTCGGTCATCTCCCGGCACGCGTACCGCTGTTCCTCCTCGGTGAGGACCGGAGGGTCGCCCCGGCCCGACTTGGCCCGCTCGACCGCGATGAGGTCGATGCCGCGATGCCACGTCGCGCCGGGGAGCATCACGCGACGCTCCTCTCGCGCAGCACCCGGTCTTGCAGGTGCGGGCCGGCCACGCAGCCGGGGAAGCCGCAGGCCGGGCGGACGTTGCCCTCGGGCTCACGGCCGTGGTGCCAGGCGAAGGACAGCCGGTACGCGGTGTGCACCTGGTTGGCCACGGCCAGGACCGGGGTGCCCCGGCCGCTGGTGGCACCGGTCCAGTGCAGGTGACCGCTGTCCAAGGCGACGGACCGCTCGTCGAACGCCTCACGCCACACGGCGTCGTCGGGCGCGCTCACCGCTCGATCTCCGGCCACTTCACCTTGGCCAGCCGGTCTCGCTGCGCCTTCGGCAGCTCGATCGGCGGGATACCCAGGTGGTCACGCCCGGCGCACCACAGCCACCAGGCGTCGCAGCAGTTGTCGTCGGCGAACTCCAGCCCGGCCCGCTTGTACGCGGACATCACCATCGCGGTCTTGTCGCCGGCCCCCCGGCCGGTGGCGTACGCCTTCAGCGTCGCCGCCGTCACCAGCGCGTACGGCACCCCGGCCTCGATGAGCACCGACCGGACGACGCCGTGCACCATGCTGATGGCCTTCGCCGCGTGGCTGTTCTGCGGGATGTCCTCCAGCACCGCGAGCGTTGGCGCGTGGCCGAGCCCGAGGTGCGGGCCGCCGACCGCGATCCGCGCGGCCTCGGCGATCTGGAGCAGACGCCGGTCGCCGTCCGCGACGCGCGTCTTCACCGTGGCGGTCGACCCGTCCCGGTAGCAGATACCCGTTGCGGCCACGGACAGGTCGAAGGCGACCACGGCCAGCGGCGGACCGGCATCGAACAGCGTCGGCTCGGAGGCGGGCCGCGTCATCGGCGCACCCCCTGACCAGAGACGCGCAGCAGCAGCGCCGGGAGGATGGAGGCCGGCCACCACACCACGAGGACCGCGCAGTACAGGCAGGCGGCGACCGGCCGGACTTGGAAGGCGATGCGGAGCAGGGGCTCCTGGCGGGCCTGCACGACGGTGACGGCGGCACCGAGCGGAATGCCGACCGCCCACACGATCAGCACGACGACAGCGAGGGTGTTCACTCCGACTCACCGTCCGTCCAGCCCTGCGGCGGGTCCGGCGTGACCGAGAACCCGGTGAGCACGAGCCGGTCGGTGTCGGGCGCGTGACAGTTCGCCTCGGCCGCCAGCCACTCGGGCAGCTCGTCGGCCGAGAGGCCGGTGTCGGCCGTGACCTGGTCGAGGAGGACAGTCACCGGCTCCTCCGGCCGCCACGCGGCGACCTCGACCAGCGCGATGCGGTCCTTCTTGTCGACGTCGACAACCTGCACAGCGGCGGTGGCTCGCTCGTCGTCCCGCGCGGCCAGGTAGGTGCGGCCCAAGTCGGTGATGACGGGCCGCAGATCATCCGTCCGCGTCGCCAGACCACGCACCGCCAACTGGGCGAACAGCTCGCCGTCGGCGTCGACGTCCTGGCCGTCGGCGAGGACGGCCAGCAGCGCCTCGGCCTCCAGACCGATCGGCATCTCACGGGCGAGGCGCGTCACCCGGACCAGCCCGGCCCGCCAGGCAGCGGTGTGCGGGGTCGTCACCGTCGAGCACGGGCAGCCGTACACCGTGTCCTTGTGCTCGTCGGCTGTGAAGCCGACGCACTCCAAGAGGCTGGTGCGCCCGCGCTTGCACAGGTCGACCGTGCAGCACGGGCAGTCCGGGCAGTCCTTCTGCGGGGGGCGGACGTACTCCGGTCCAAAGGGCTCATCCATCGTCGATATCCCCTGGTGTCGTCGTGGTGGTCTTGCACACCAGGCAGCGGCGCCGTCCGGCGTCGAAGGTGTGCGGGGTGTCCCGGCCCTCGGCCGGGCAATACGCGCGGGGGGCGCCGGTGTGGAACCGGGCCGTCGGCGGGCCGACGCGGTGACGGCCGCGGTGCCCGCTCCAGGACCGGACGGCGGCCATGACGGTCCAAGCGCCGAAGCCGACGGCCAACAGGCCCGACAAGATGCGGTCACTCACGTCGGCCACACCTCCGGGCGCATCGCCGGAATCAGCGGCCAGCCGACCCGAACGGTGCGGGCGCGGTGTTCCTTGCCGGGGGTTGTCGCGAAGTGCTCGCGCAGGCTCTCCTGCTGCTCGACCGCCCAACGGGCCTGCTGCTCGTGCAGCTCGTTCAGCGGCACCTGGGCCAGCTTGCCGTGCTCGGTGACCAACGCGCGGGTGACGCGGCAGGCGGCGACCGCGTCGGCAACCGAGTTGTGCGCGTCGTCGAGCTGCACGCCGTAGTGCCGGGCGAGAGCGTCCAGGCGACGCGAGCCGGGCCGATACCGGTCGACGTGCTTGTCCAGCACCATCGGGTCCAACACCATCGGTACCTCGCGGCCGAACAGCCCGCGCAGACCGTGCCGTTCGGCCTCGGCCTCCAGCATCGTCAGGTCGTACGGGGCGTTCATCACGACCAGCGGCAGCCCGGCCGCGACCAGGCCAGCGAGGGCGTCGAGGACGTCGCCGACGACCAGCCCGGCGGGGCGGCCCGCCGCGCGAGCCGCCTCCGTGGTGAAGCCGTGCACCGCCGTCGCGCCGGGCTGGATCGGGATGCCAGGGTCGGCGATCCACTGCCGCACCGTGCCCGGCCGGCCGCCGCCGTCGGTGACGACGGCGGCCGTGACGATGCGGTCGTACTCCGGGTCCGTGCCGGTGGTCTCGACATCGAACCCGCAGAACTCCTGCTCGTGCCAGAACATCAGCGGCGACGCCTCCGGCCCTTGTTGCGACGGGCCTTGCGGCTCGCGGGCCGCTTCGGCTGCGCCCGCTTCTTCGGCTTGGCCGCCACCCGTACGGGCTCCTGCGAGCCCTCGGCCGCCGCGTGCGCCGCGGTGGCGTCCGCGAGGGCCTGCGCGTCCTCGTCCGGGGCATGAACGACCTGCACCTGCCCGGCGTCGCCGGCGTCGTCCGCCTTCGCGAGCTGCACCAGCTCCGTCGACATCGGCACGACCTTGTGCAGCCGCCGCAGCGCCGACTTCGCCCACATCGCGTCGAAGTCCGTGTGCCAGAACGAATCGTTCCGGCCGGACTCCTTGGCCCGCCGGTACGCCTGGCTGTACTCGTCGCGGATCTCCTCGGCGTCCTCCCGCGTCAGGATCACCACCTGGGAGCGGGCGCCTCCGGCGAGCCAGCAGAACGCGTACGCGAGGATCGGCTTGCCGCGCTGCTCCCGCGTCAGGCTCAGGCCGGGCTTGTGCGTGAAGTCGAGCGGTGGCGGAGCGGTCGGCTCGTAGTTCCACTCGTCCCCGGCGTGGATCATCCCGACGTGGACGGACCCGACCCGGCCGGACCGGTACATCAGATCGACGTAGCCCTGGTACATCGGCACGAAGGTCGCGAGCTTCCCCTCGCGCTTGATGACGGCGTGGCGACCGTCCGGGATCAACCCGAATCGCGCGCATGCCAGGAGCGCTTGCAGCAGCGAGGCGGGGGTGCACGGTGCGAGGTCCGGCAGCGCCGCCCGTACGGCCGCGAGGAACGCGCCCCGGTCGACGTGGCTCGGCAGCGCTTGGGTGAAGTGGTCGCCGTACCGCTCCAGCCAGGACAGGACGGCGTCGGTCGTCGCACCCCCCTCGGCCCGCTCTGCGGCGTGCAGCTCCTCCTCAGTGCCGTCCTCGACCGTTGCGGCCGTTCGCACCTCCGTCCGGTTCGGCTCGTCGCTCGTGGCTGCGCGGACTCGATCCTTCAGCGTGCTCCGCACGGGTCACACCCCCTTCGCGGGCACGTTGAGCACCCGGGCACGGAACTGGCTGTAGATCTCCGGCTTCTCGTCCTTCAGCCGGTCGGTGTCGATGGCCTCGACCAGGTGCGTGTACTCGGCGGCCAGATCGGGGTGTGCCTCGCGGAACTTCTTCGGCGCGAACGCGCCGTTCTGCTTCCAGGTCCATGCCGGCTGTCCGTCGGCCTTGGCGATCTCGGCTTCGCCCGTCAGGCGGCGCATCTCGTTCTCGACGGTGCGCAGATCGGCGGCGATCGTCTTGGCCCGCTCCTTGAGGTCCGCGCGGCGGGCACGCAGCTCCTTCGCCGTGGCGAGGTCGATCTCGGCGACCGCCTCCGGCTGGACCGACCACAACCGGGCTAGCAGCTCGGTGGTGGCCTCCAGGCCGTCGGCCTCCGGGGGTACGCCTTCGACGATGTGCCGCCGGAACCAGTCGCCGAGCTTGTCGACGAGCCAGCCGGTCATCTCCTCGTCGCGCTCGATGCGATGCCACCTGAGCTTGTTGCCGCCGACCAGGGCGGCGACATAGCCGTGATCCCAGCCGCCGACGGCCATGTACCAGTGGCACTGGAGCGCAGGAGCGTCCGGGACGCCCTCCTCCCAGTCCTGAAGCTGGTACTCCGACCGGTTCTTGCACTCCAGCGGTCCGGCGACCTGCCCGAAGGTGTCCAGAGCGTACCGGTCGACGTTGGCCAACATCCACGCGTGCTCGGTGTGCACGAGCGTCCCGGGCGGCGTCACCACCTCGATCCCGGACTTCTTCGAGAACAGGTAGCCGATGAAGTCCTCGATCTCGCGGCCGATCTCGGCGGACTCGCTGTCGACGAAGTCGGGCCGGCCGTGCTTGGCCTCGTACACGTGGCGAGGTCCGCGGTACTTGTCCAGGCCGAGGATCGCGGCGACGTCACTGCCGCCGATCCCCGCCCGCCGGGTGGCGTGCCACTCGGCCTCGGTCGCGTCGGCGGGCAGCAGCAGCCGCGCGGTCGGCGCCCCCGAGGGCGCGGTCGTCGTGGTCACTTCGGGTCCTTCCGGCAGGAGTTGAGGCGGCGCGCGGCGGCCAGGGCCTCGATCTCGGCGGCGATCTTGACCGGGTCGTCGACGGTCCACGCCGCCGTCGCCATGTCCGATCCCGCGGTGAGGGCGGCGCTCGCGAGGCCCAGAACGGTCTGGAACTTCACCGGGTCGTCGCTCTCGGCGATGCGCATCCACGCCACCTCGGCGGGCGTGCGCAGATCGCGGGGCAGGTCACGCATGGGGCACCACATCCCGGCGGCACCGACGGCAGCGCAGAGACACGAACTCGCCGTCCCTGGCCCGGTAGTTGATAAGCCCGTCGTCGCAATCGGTGCACGAGGCACGGGCGGCGGCCAGGCCGACGAGGAACTGGTCAGCGTCCCGGGCCGACATGCGGCCCGAGGTCGAGGTGCGTTCCTCCTCGACGCGGCGCGCGGCCTCGTTGTGCCCGGCGACGGCCAGCAGCAGTGCCGACCGGCGGGCGGTCAGGAACCGCTGCTTCCTCTCCAGGGCGCGCAGCAGGGTGACAGCCTGGCTGAACTCACCGGCCTCGGCGGCCTCCTCGCCGAGCGTGAACGCGGCCTCGGCGGCGATCTGAGCCAGCTCGCGGGCCTCGGTGAGCACGCCGTCGTACATGTCGGTGTGGCCGCAGCCGTTCTTCCACTTGTCGACGACGTACCACTCGCCGTCCTCGTGGAAGCGGTACGGGACGGCGCTGCCGCGGGGACCGCCGCAACGCGGGCAGTCCGGCGACACCGTCACCGCGACGATGCGGACGCCTTCGTAGCTGCGGCTCGTGCCCCGGTCGCACACCCGGTAGGTGGCGGCGGGCGGGCGAGGCGCGGGCTTGGGCAAGCCGGCCGTGTAGCGGACCCACACGGCGGTGCCGTCGTCGTGCCGGGCGTCGTACGCCTCGTACGTGCCCGGCGGGTGGTAGGCGGGCATCCGCTCGGCGCGGGGGATGCGGCGGGCAGCGGACTGCCCGCTGTCGGCCGACGGGTACACCGCCGCGAGGACCCAGCCGCCGCGTGCCTCGCGGGCGCGCTGCGCGACCTCGCGGTGCTTCGGTGTGATGGGGGCGGGCATCAGCGGTCACCGCCCATCAGCACGCGGGCGTGCTCGCCGTGGAGAGCTGCCAGGCCGAGCCGGACGGTGCCGGCCGTGTTCCAGCCGCAGGCGCACAGCGCGAGCAGGTCGCCGGTGCCGGGGCAGGTGTCGGCCGGGCCGTGCCCGCACAGCGAGCCGTCGTTGTGGCGCGGGATGACCGCGAGCGGGTGCTGCTTCACGACGCACCTCCGTCCCGGTGGTCAGGTGCGGTGCGCTGCCGAGGCAGGCTGAACAGGGAGCGGCGCGTGTGGAGTTGGGACGGGTGCCGCATCGGGGCGCACAGGGTGCAGGTGCGGGCGTCGTGCCGTGTTTCCTTCGGCGGCGCCATCGCTGCGCGGCGTACGAAGATGAACGCCGGGATCAGTACGGCCGCTGCGATGACGGCAGCGAGAACGAGCGGGCTCATCGGTCGGTACCTCCCGTCGCGGGGGGTGCAGCGGCGGGGGCGGTCTTGTTGTCGCGGATACAGTGGTTGGAAGCCAAGGTGACCTCTGTCTCTCGTCAGGTGAGGTGTGCTTGGTGAATGGGGCTGTCTGGACCACGCCCGGTCCGGGCGGCCCCTCTTGATGTGCTGTCAGCCGCTACGGCGCTGAGCCGTCTCGGCGAGCGGGCGCACCGCGGTCATCTCGCTGATCTCGCGGATGTCGCGCCCGGTGAACGTGACCCTGGCGCCGCCGTCGTTGAACGGGATCTGGCGCGCGTACGCCCGGCGCTTGAGCTGGAGCGCGGACCAGGGGAGGAAGCGCGCGGCCTCCTCCGGCGTGTAGTGGAACCACTCGCCGTCCGGGCTGCCCGGGTACGGCACGTCCCGCGTGGCCGTCGCCTTCTTGGCCTTCGCGGGCGCTTCCTTCGTGGTGGACGCCATGTCCCCTCCCAGAGTGATGTCGCTCACGGGAACGTCGAGCGTCCCGGCCAGGCGGCAGATCACTTCCTGACCCGCGCCGGCCTTGCCCGTCTCGACCCGTGAGAGCTGGCTCGCGGAGATCCCCGCGAGCTTGGCGAGCCTCCGCAAGCTCAGATCCTGGACCTGACGGAGAGCCCGAATTGCCGTTCCGTTCGGTGTCACGTTCAGAGACTAGACATGGGGCGATACGGATGCAAGACATGTCGGGTACTTCTGGGTACAGAAACTAAACATTCCCCTGTTCAGGGGGTGTGACGCTCCGCACACTTCTGTGCTTCGATGTGCAACGAATACGCCCATGTGCGCTGGGCAACCACACTTGCTGTTGCATGCGCGTACGGCATGATGGAAGGCATGACGAGAGACTGGGCACGCCTTGGGCAGAAGCTGAAGGCTGCACGCGCTGCACGAGAGATTCCGCAGCAAGATCTCGCCGAGGCGATCGGCGTGAAGCGGGGCGCACTCCACAACATCGAGAAGGGCGACATCCGCAAAGTGACGCCGACGGTCCTCGCATATGCCAGGGAAGTCGGATGGGCCGAGGACTCGATCGACAGGGTCCTCGGCGGGGGTGAACCCGTCGAACGTGAGACCAGTTCGACTGAGAAGGCTCTCACTGAACGCGTGAGCGATTCGGTGGGCGAGCATGAGGCGCCGTCCGACCTCTCGCTCTTGGTGCAGCAATCTCTCAAAGAAGGGCCACTGGTTGATGCCCGCGTGGCCGAAGTGACCACGTCAGCCGGGCGATTGAAGGCAACCATTGTGGTCCGGGGGGAGGAGGGGGCGCCCATGGATGAGCTGCTTGCCGCCCTCCGAAAACTCAAGATCGATGTCGAGTTCGACGAGTAATCACACCATTGGTTCTTTCGCGGTATTTTTGACCCACTTTGGCATCACCTTTTACTCCTTATGCGTCATCCCAGGTACACCTATAGGCACATTGGGGGGTCATTTGCCAGAGAGGGGGTCGTGAATTGGCGTCCGGACATTGCCGCCGAGCGAAGCGCGTCTCAGGTGCACCCCGACAGGTCGTCGCTTGGGTCGACCAGGAACTGTACGAGGGTGTTCTCTTCCTGAACGCTGACCTCTACACGGCGGCCCAAGAGGCCGCAATCACCGCCGCGTTGAAGCGGGCGAGGCTCCCCACCTCCCAGGTGATCGCCGCCTTCGTAACGACAGGAGGATGAGCCGCCGTGGCATACGCGGAGAAACGAACCGCCCGAGGGAAGACGTACTTCCGGGCCTTGTACCAGAGACCCGACCGCAAGGCGCAGGGCGTCGTGGTGGACGAGGACGGCCGGGCCGTCCGGTTCCCCACCAAGACCACCGCACAGAAGGCTGCCGAGAAGGCCGAGGCCGATGCCTTCACCGAGGCCAAGAAGGGCCGCTGGATACCCCCCGAGCAGGCGGCGGCGGCAGGCCGCGTCACCTTCCGCGACTTCGCCACAGAGTGGATGAAGGAGCAGAGCCTCGCAGACTCGACCATGCAGAACTACCCGCGCTCACTGGCGCACCTGCTGCCGACGTTCGGCGACAAGGCCATCCGCGACATCACGCCCGCGATGGTCGCGGCCTGGGAGAAGGCACAGCAGAAGGAGTTCGCGGCCAGCAGCGTTCGGACGTACCGATCCCTGCTACACCTGATCCTCGCCGACGCCGTCGACGCTGGCCACGCGGACAAGAACCCGGCTGAACGGCGGCGCGGCCGGGGACGTCGACACGGCCGACGTCAGAAGCGCGGACCCGAGAAGCAGATCACGTCCATGCTCGGCGCGCTGCTCCTGGCCGAGCGCGCGTCCCTCCTGTCCGGACGCGACGACGAGTTCGTGGCCACCATCCACAAGAGCTACACCGGCCAGCGCTGGGGCGAACTCGTCGGCCTGGAGACGCAGTACGCCAGACCCGAGTCGCGCGCCTTCCGCATCGAATGGCAGCTCTACGAACTCGACACGGGCGAGCTGCTGCAATGCCCGCCGAAGGACGACTCGTACCGGACGATCGACTCGCCGGCCTTCCTGTCCCTGCTCGTAGGCGACCACATCGCCCGCACCCAGCCCCAGCCGTGTCCGTGCCACGGCCTCACGTACGTGTACAGCGGACGGGGCGTAGGCGGGAAGCGTCAGCCCGGCCCGACCCTCCGCCAGGTCGCTGAGCTGGCCGGGGTGTCCACCGGCACCGTCTCCAACGTCCTCAACCGACCCGAGATGGTCGCGGAGAAGACCCGCGCGAAGGTCGAGAAGGCCATCGCCGAAGTCGGCTTCGTCCGCCAGGTCGGCCCGTCCCGCGAGGCAGCCCACTGGCGCCGCTCCGGCCACGCAACGTGGATCTTCACCCCGGCCGCGACCGGCTGGTACCCGAAGAAGGCCCCGCAGGAGGCACACCCGGTGCCGGTGTCGGCCGGGCCGTGGCCCGGCGTGCCCGTACGGGGCCGCGGGGCGTCCGCCCGCGCTGAGGCGTGCTGGCTGCCCATCAAGGACCGGCTCACCCGCCACGGTCTTCGTCACGGGCATCGGACGGTGATGGAGGAGCTGGGCACTCCCAAGGTCCTCATGGACGACCGGATGGGCCACGAGGACGGCTCGGTCGGTGCGCGCTACGCACACGTGACGGACTCGATGCGGGCGCTGCTCATGGAGCAGTTGACCGAGCTGTGGTTCCAGTCACTCGACGACAGGTTGGCGCTCGCGCCGCGTTCCGCTGTTCCCGTCCTGGATCGGCTGTTGCAGGAACGCGCCAAGGCCGCTTAGAAGGCCGACCAAGATCACACCCAGTTGACACCCAGAGGGCTCCCAGAACGCAATCAGGGCCGGTCTCCCATGAGGGATACCGGCCCTGACCTGCTACTTCACAGTCGGGGTGGCGGGATTTGAACCCACGACCTCTTCGTCCCGAACGAAGCGCGCTGCCAAGCTGCGCCACACCCCGAAGCAACGACGACTACTGTAGCCCAGCCGGGCGCTGAGGTGAAATCGGGTTTCGCGGAGCGCCCGGCGGGGGAGCGGGGGG
>NZ_JAAKZZ010000349.1 GCF_011045075.1 Streptomyces boncukensis | reverse complement strand
CCCCCGGCCCAGCGCGGCCCGCCGCCCCACTGCCGGTAGTCGGTCACCGGCCCGTCACCGGCGTGCGTACTCGCGGAAGCCCCGCCCTGTCTTGCGCCCGAGGCAGCCCGCCGCGACGAGGTGCTCCAGCAGCGGCGCGGGCGCGAGGCCGGGGTCGCGGAACTCGCGGTGCAGCACGCGCTCGATGGCCAGCGAGACATCCAGCCCGACCACGTCCAGCAGTTCGAACGGGCCCATGGGGTAGCCGCCGCCGAGCTTCATGGCCGCGTCGATGTCGTCCGGCGAGGCGTAGTGCTCCTGGACCATCTTCACCGCGTTGTTCAGATACGGGAACAGCAGCGCGTTCACGATGAAGCCCGCGCGGTCGGCGCAGTCCACCGGGTGCTTGCGCAGCGCCGCGCAGACCTCCCGGACGGTGGCGTGCGCGTCGTCCGCGGTCAGCACCGTCCGCACCACCTCCACCAGCTTCATCGCGGGGGCCGGATTGAAGAAGTGCATACCGACGACGTCCTGCGGGCGGGAGGTGGCGCGGGCGCAGGCGACGACCGGCAGCGAGGAGGTGGTCGTGGCCAGCACGGCGCCCGGCGCGCACACCGCGTCGAGCTCGCCGAACAGCCGCCGCTTCACCGCCAGGTCCTCGGCCACGGCCTCCACCACGAGACCGGCGTGCGCCAGCGCGTCCAGCGAGCCCGCCGGCGTGATCCGCGCGAGCGCCGCTTCCCGCTCCTCCCCGCCGAGCCGCCCCTTGCGCACCGCGCGCTCCAGCGCCTCAGCGATCCGCTCCTTGGCCGCGTCCGCCTTCTCCCGGCTCCGCGCGGCCAGCACGGTGGCGTACCCCGCCTTCGCGAACACCTCGGCGATGCCGCAGGCCATCGTGCCCGAGCCGACGACGCCGACGGCCTGCACCGTCCGCCCCGCCGCGGCCGGCGCCGCGGGGTCGGGGGTGAGCGCGTCGGGGACGACGGCCGCGGAGCCGGGCGCCGCGTAGGTGTAGAAGCCGCGGCCCGCCTTGCGGCCCGTCAGCCCGGCGTCGCTGAGCTGCCGCAGCAGCGGCGCGGGCGCGTGCAGCCGGTCGCGGGACTCCGCGTACATCGCGTCCAGCACGGTGCGGGCCGTGTCGACGCCGATGAGGTCGAGCAGCGCGAGCGGCCCCATGGGCAGCCCGCAGCCCAGCCGCATCGCCGCGTCGATGTCCTCGCGGGTGGCGTACCGCGACTCGTACATCGCGGCGGCCTGGTTGAGGTAGCCGAACAGCAGCCCGTCGGCCACGAAACCGGGCCGGTCGCCCACCGCGATCGGGTCCTTGCCCAGCTCACGGGCCAGGGCGGTCACGGCCGCGACCGCCTCCGGCGCGGTCAGCACGGAAGACACGATCTCGACGAGCCGCATGGCGGGCGCTGGGTTGAAGAAGTGCAGTCCCAGGACGCGTTCGGGCCGGTCGGAGTCGGCGGCGAGACGGGTCACCGAGAGCGCGTTGGTGCCGGTGGCGAGGATGGTGTCCGGCTTGACGACGGCGTCCAGGGCCGCGAAGACCTGGCACTTGGTGTCGTAGTCCTCCGGCACGACCTCGATGACCAGCTCCGCCTCGGCGGCGGCGGCGATGTCGTCGCGGACGCGGAGGCGGGACAGCGCAGCGCGGCGCTCCGTCTCCGTCATGCGGTCGCGGCGCACAGAGCGCGCCGTTGATGCTTCGAATGCGGCAACCGCGCGCCGCGCTGCTGCGTCGTTCGTGTCAATGCCGATGACCTCGCGGCCCGATCGGGCGAGAATATCCGCGATGCCGGTGCCCATGGTGCCGAGGCCGACGACGGCGATGGTGCGCAGGGGAGGATGGTCCATCACGGGACTCCAGGGGGTGACGACGGGTGAGGTGCGACGCCGCACGCGGACGCGCGCACGGCGGGCGCGGCCGGACCCTGTCCCGAGGTCCCGCGCTGATGCTGGGATCACTACCGAACCGACTGCACTCTCGGCGGCTGCGTCACCAGGCCGCCTGAGCGGGGGTACCGCTCTGATGAGCAGCCTAACTAGTGGGTAACTAGAAAGCCAGGGGTAGGACCAATTCCAGAGCTGTGGCATGTGGCACGTAAGGGGGCATGGGAGTGGGCGACCCATTCCGAGCACTGATCGACAGGGTGCGGCCCGACGCGGAACCGGTCGAGTACGCCCGCCTGGTGACGCTGGCCAGGCAGCGCGGCCCGGAGGCGCGCGACCAGCTCGCGGCGGTGCTCGTGGAGACCGAACGGCCCCTGTGGGCCCGGGAGATCGCCGCGTTCGCGCTGGGAAGCGCGGGCGACCGCAGAGCGTTCGAGACCCTGGTCTTCCTGCTGAACTACCGCGATCCGGTCTGCTGCGCCACGGCGGCGCAGGCGCTGGAGCGGCTGCGCGACCCCCGGACGGCGAAGGCGGCTGCGGCCCTCGCGACCAACGAACTGCGCACGGCCTACGCCCTGTATCCCGTACGCCTCCTCACCGCGCTCCGCGCCCCCGAGTCGGTGCCCACCCTGATCAACGTCCTCCAGCGGCTGCTGCTCGGCCCCCTGCACTACTGGCCCATCGCGGAGGCGTGCGTCCAGGGCCTCGGCGCCCTCGGCGACCGCCGCGCGATCCCGGTCCTGGACGCGGCGGCCGAACACCACCGCCTCTGCCCGGCGGCCGTGGCGGCCCGCGCCCGGATCCCGGGGTGAGCGACCGGGACGGGAGAGCCGCGCTCAGGGAGCGTCCTCGTCCAGCCGCTCGGTGATGCGGTCCGAGATCTGGGCCAGCATGGCGAGCTCCGCCGGGGTGAGCGGGTCGATCACCAGGCGGCGGACGGCTTCCACATGGAGCGGGGCGGCGGCCGCGATGGCCTCCCGGCCGCCCGGGGTGACCACCACCCACGCGCCCCGTCCGTCCTCGGCGCACTCCTCGCGCCGCACGAGGTCCCGCCGGGCCATCCGGGCGATGTGGTGGGACATCCGGCTCTTCTCCCACTCCAGCGACCTGGCCAGATCCAGCATCCGCCGCCGGCCCCCGGGCGCGTCGGTGAGGCTGACCAGCACCGCGTAGTCGGCGGCGGACAGTCCGGAGTCGGCCAGCAGCTCACGGGAGAGCCGTCCGGTGAGCCTCTCCTGCATCCGGATGAAGCTGCGCCACGCCTGCTGCTCGGCCGGGGTGAGCCAGTGCGGGGTCTCGGTCATCCCTGTCAGTATAGAGAAGGTGGTTGACACGTCACCGTTCTCTCCCGTCACCGCTCCCCGGACATCCCGTGCACGGCCGGAACGGTCCCCAGGCGGCCCTTCTGGAAGTCCTCGAACGCCTGCTGGAGCTCCTCGCGGGTGTTCATGACGAACGGGCCGTAGTGGGCCATGGGCTCCCGGATCGGCTGCCCGCCGAGGAGGGCGACCTCCAGATCCGGGGTGTGCGCGTCCTGCCTGTCGTCCGCGCGCACGGTCAGCGAGGAGCCCGTACCGAACACGGCCGTCTGCCCCAGCCGGACCGGACGCCGTTCCGCACCGACCGAGCCGCGCCCGGCCAGGACGTACGCGAGACCGTTGAAGTCCTCCCGCCACGGCAGCGTGACCTCCGCGCCCGGCGCCAGCGTCGCGTGGACCATCGTGATCGGCGTGTGTGTGATGCCGGGGCCCTGGTGGCCGTCCAGCTCGCCGGCGATGACCCGCAGGAGCGCGCCGCCGTCGGACGAGGTGAGGAGGTGGACGTTGCCGCCGCGGATGTCCTGATAGCGCGGGGCCGCCATCTTGTCCTTGGCCGGCAGGTTCACCCACAGCTGGAGCCCGTGGAAGAGCCCGCCGCTGACGACCAGGTGCTCGGGCGGGGCCTCGATGTGCAGGAGGCCCGAGCCCGCCGTCATCCACTGGGTGTCGCCGTTGGTGATGGTGCCGCCGCCGCCGTTGGAGTCCTGGTGGTCGAAGATCCCGTCGATGACGTAGGTGACGGTCTCGAAGCCGCGGTGCGGATGCCACGGGGTCCCCTTCGGCTCCCCGGGCTGATACTCCACCTCGCCCATCTGATCCATCATGATGAACGGATCCAGATGGCGGTAGTCGATCCCCGCGAACGCCCGGCGGACCGGGAATCCCTCCCCCTCGAAGCCGCTCGGCGCGGTGGAAACGGCCAGCACGGGGCGGGCCGAGGCGTCGGCCGGAGCAGCGACGCGCGGCAGGGTCAGGGGGTTCTCGACGGTTACGGCAGGCATGTCGTCCTCCGGTGCTGTCGGGTCGGCTGGGGAGTGTCGAAGTCGACCTTTGGTTGATGGATCAACTATATCCTGAGGGCAGGAACCCCAGCGGCCGTTTCGCTATTCCCGGCGGTGCCGCCTCGCCCCGAGCGCCGGGCTCAGTCCTCGGGCGCGGCCAGCTCGCGCAGATGGGCCCGGAGCGCGCCGGCGCACGCCCGCGCGTCCAGCAGGTCGGGGTGCAGTACGGCGGTGAGCCCGAGCCCGTCCACGAGCGCGGTCAGCCGCCGCACCTCGGAGTCCAGGTCGAGCCCGGGGCGCAGCGCACCCGCCGCGTCGAGGCGGGAGAGCACCCGGTGCACCAGGGCGCGGGTGCCCGCGGCCGTCTCGTGCGCGAGGTCCCGGAAGGCGGGGTTGGTCCGGGACGCCGCAGAGAAGTCGAGGAAGACGGTGACCTCCGCCATGCGGCGGTCGTCGAGCGGCAGCAGCTCCTCCAGGAGGCCGGTGACCAGCCGCAGCCGCTCCCCGGCCGCGAGGCCGCCGAGGTCCCCGGCCTCCTCGATCCGCCGGAGCAGCCGCCCGGTGACGCGGTCGACCATCGAGCGCATCGCGAAGTCCATCAGCTCCGCCTGGCTGGCGAAGTAGTGCCGCAGCGAGCCGATGTTCAGCCCCGCCTCGTCGGCGACGGCACGCAGCGAGGCGCGCTGAAGCCCGTCCCGCACGACGACGCGGAACAGCGCGTCGACGACGAGGCGGCGCCGTTCCTCCGGGTCCACGCGCTTGGGCATGCGCTCTTTCTATCACAGCTGTGCTAGAAAGGTTTGTATCACAGCCATGACAGAAAAAGATGAGCGCGAGAAAGCGCGAGAACAGGCGGAGGGTTCCATGGAGACATATCTCGACCTGGTGCTTCTCAGGTTCGGGCTGATAGCGGCCGGGCTGGTGGCGCTGGCCCTGACGCTCTTCGCCGCGGCGCTGGCCCTCAAGCGTCGGGGCCGCCTCGACCAGGCGCGCCGCTACGCGGACCCGGCACTGCGGGCCGCCGCCCGCGCCCTGAAGCGGCGCCTGGAGGGCGGCAGGCGGTGACGGCCACGGGCGGCGCGTTTGCGGGGAACGGGGATGCTCTGCTGTTCTCTCGGGCCGCCTTCTCCGGTGGGCTGGCGTGCAGGTGGTGTCGCGGTAAACCGGACAGAGGGTGTCGGAGTTCTCCGTGAGGCTGGACGCATGACCTTTCAGGACGTCACGCGCTGGAGCGACGTACAGACCGCTGAGCCCGACTTCGCGAAGGCCGTGGAGGCCCGCTTCGCTCCGTACCGGCACCATGTGCTGGGCACCCTGCGGGCGGACGGCGCGCCGCGGCTGACCGGCATCGAGGCCGACTTCAAGGACGGCGAGCTGTGGCTGGGCATGATGCCGGGCTCGCGCAAGGCACTGGACCTGCGCCGCGATCCGCGCTTCGCGCTGCACGCGAACCCGGGCGGGGGCGCGGAGATGGCGGAGGGGGATGTACGGGTCTCGGGGCGTGCCGTCGAGGTGACGGACCCGGATGTGCTGGCCGCGTACGCGGCCGGGGCGCCGGAGGGCGAGGTGCCGGACGTCTTCCACCTCTTCCGCGCCGATGTGCGGGAGGTGACGCGGGTGTCCATCGAGATGCCGGACATCGTCTTCCGCGTCTGGAACCCGGGCCGTGCCCTGCGCACCATCCGCCGCGGCAACGACGACGCGCCGGCGAGGGAGGACCAGCGCAGCTGATCGCTAGATCAGGGTGAGCTGGGTGCAGTGCGGGTCGTCGCGCTCTTCGGTCTCCTCCGGGCGGACCTCGATCCGGCGGGCCGCGCTGGGGGCCGAGGGGCCGATGCCGTACTCGGCGGCCAGCTCGTGCACCTGGCGCGTGATGCGCCGCTGGTACCACTTCGGAGCGTACGACCCGTCCGCGTACAGCGCCTCGTAGTGCCGCACCAGCCGCGGGTGGTGGAGGTGCAGCCACCGCATGAACCACTCGCGGGCACCCGGGCGCAGATGGAGCGAGAGCGGTGTGACGGAGCTGGCGCCGGCCGCGGCGATGGCGCGCACCGTGGTGCGCAGTTGCGCGGGGGAGTCGCCGAGGAAGGGGATGACGGGCGCCATCAGCACGCCGCACGGAATGCCGTGCCCGGCGAGGGTCCGTACGACGTCCAGCCGGCGCTGGGGAGCGGGCGTACCCGGTTCGACGGTGCGCCACAGCTCCTCGTCCGTGAAGCCGACGGAGACGGAGACCCCGACGTCGGTCACGGCGGCGGCCGACCGCAGCAGGTCGAGGTCGCGCAGAATGAGCGTCCCCTTGGTGAGGATGGAGAAGGGGTTGGCGTAGTCGCGCAGTGCCGTGAGGATGCCCGGCATCAGCCGGTAGCGGCCCTCCGCGCGCTGGTAGCAGTCGACGTTGGTGCCCATCGCGATGTGCTGGCCCTGCCAGCGCGGCCCGCTCAGCTCCTTGCGCAGCAGCTCCGGCGCGTTGACCTTCACCACGATCTGGGAGTCGAACCCTTCCCCGGTGTCGAGGTCGAGATAGCTGTGCGTCTTGCGCGCGAAGCAGTAGACGCAGGCGTGGGTGCAGCCGCGGTACGGGTTCACCGTCCAGGCGAACGGCATCCGTGAGGCGCCCGGCACCTTGTTGACCATCGAACGGGCCCGGACCTCGTGGAAGGTGATCCCGTGGAATTCGGGGGTGTCGAATGTCCGCGTCACGGCCGGGACCCCGAAGAGGGCGGGGGCCGCCGTCGGGCCGTCGTCGCCCAGATCCTCCCAGCGCATAGGGCCTCCTCCGTATCTCGTGCCTCATCCATCCATCTTGAATAGAACACCTGTTCCCTTCGGTTGTGTCAAGCCGGATTTTGGTGCGGGTGGCGGGTGGTGGTTGGCTGAGCGCCCCCGTTCCGTTACCCATCGACAGGAGGAGCCATGGCGCAGGTCGAGGCGACCACTCAGCGAGAGATCGCAGCCAAGCCGGATGACGTGTTCGACGCGCTCGCCGACTACAGCCAGGTCCGCAAGGAGCTGCTGCCCGGACACTTCAGCGAGTACGAGGTGCGGGAGGGCGGCGACGGCGAGGGCACCGTCGTGCACTGGAAGCTCCAGGCGACCAGCAAGCGCGTACGGGACTGCCTGCTGGACGTGACCGAGCCGGCCGACGGGGAGCTGGTCGAGAAGGACCGCAACTCGTCGATGGTCACCACCTGGCGCGTCACCCCGGGCGGCCGCGAGGGCGCGGCACGGGTGACGGTGAACGCCACCTGGACCGGCGCCGGCGGTATCGGCGGCTTCTTCGAACGCACCTTCGCGCCCAAGGGACTTGCGCGGATCTACGACGAGATGCTGGCGAACCTCGCCGCCAGGGCGGAGAAGGCGGCGCGGGAGAAGCAGGCGGCGGAGAAGTCCGAGTCCGCAGGGGAGGCCGCGGAGTCCGGCGAGCCGGCGGGGTCCGAAGAGGCCGAAGAGCCCGCGAAGGCGGCCGAGTCCGCCGAGGCGGCTGAGTCCACTGAGCCTGCTGAGTCCACTGAGGCCGCGAAGGGCTCCGAGGCCGCGAAGGCCGGGGACGCCGACGGCCAGGACGGCGAGGGAGACGACAAGGGCGACAAGGGGGAGGCCGCGTCCGCTGAGTCCGCTGAGTCCGCCGAGTCGGAGAAGGGCGCTCCGAAGGGCGAGCAGGAGGCCGGCAAGGGGGAGAAGGAGGGCGAGGCCGCGGAGTCCTCGCGGAAGTCGGACGACGGGGAGAAGTAGCCCGGTGCGTAAGTAGCCCCGCAGCGCGCGGAGTTGCTCACCGGTTCGAGTGGTTTTCGCGGCGGCGCGGGTGCGCGCCCCGCCGCGCTGCCGCTGCCGCGGAAATCCGCCGAACCGCTGGTGAGGGGCGGAACGGGGGCGTCCTCGGGGCAGTGGGAAACCGTGCGCACCATCCGCCACGCCCGCCTGGTGCGTGCTCTCTGCCGTTGTGCGATGGGGGTGATACTCGCCCCGGACTCGCGGCGAGGAGAGTGTGATGACCGGGACGGGCGGGGCGGCCCTCAAGAGCCGAGA
>NZ_JAAKZZ010000348.1 GCF_011045075.1 Streptomyces boncukensis | reverse complement strand
AAACTCTCCGTGAATGCATCAATCATCCAACGAAGAACAAATGTCCTCGCTATGTAAACCCCTTGACGAGGCATACCAAAAATCTGGCGTTGACTACTTGGCACGCTGTTGAGTTCTCAAGGAACGGGCGCTTCCTTCGGAAACCCTCTCAGGTTTCCTCCGGGCGCTTCCCTTCGGTGTCTCCGACTCTATCAGATCAGATCCGCTAGAAATTCGGGGCGCTTCGCTCGGAAATCCGAAATGCGGAAATCTTTCTGCGGAAGCGGAGAAGATACTAACCGTTGTGACCGTGCTCGTCCAGCTCGACCCAACTGTTCGAATCTACCGCCCACGGTACTCCCTGTCAACGGAGCACTGGGGGCGAAGAGGACAGTAGCAGGTCGGAGACCGTGCACGCACATCACGCGGCTGCGGGCTCCGCCCCCTGGGCGTCAGGTGAAGGTCGACGGTGGGGATTCGAGGTCTTCCAGCTCGGTGCCCGGAGCCGCGAGAACCACGTCCCCGGCGAGGTGGACCTGCTGCTGATCACCCGTCTCCAGGTCGTTGACCTGGTAGGTCTCCACGACCAGGGGGCCGCTGTCAGTGGGGTGTGCTTCGCTGGACAGCATCGCCCAGGACTGGTCGAGGGTGCGGGGTGCGAGGACGGGGGGTGCGAGGGCGACGAGGCGTACGCGGGTGGCCGGGGCACCGAGGGCCGGGCGCAGCAGCCGGGACGTCGCGATGAGAAACGCGGGAGAAGCGCCGGTGAAGGTGTGTGCGGCCGCGTTGCCCTCCTGGGCGTGTTCGCCGGTGGGGTCGGTGCGCACCCAAGTGACGCCGTCCAGCGCCGCGCCGCGGACCTGCCAGTCGCCGGCGTGGAGTTCGAGCCTGAGCGGGCGTCCCCTGTCGTCGAGGGTCAGGTCGACGGAGCCCGCGTGAGCCCCGGAGGGGGTGGTGATCCGGGATACGTAGCGCCAGCCGGAGGGGCCGGTGGCGCACTGGAAGTGCTCTTCGCCGAGGGGGGTGTGGTCGTGCGGATCGTGCAGCGAATATCGGCCGCGGGGCATGGGCGTGGCTGTCCAGGGGTCGCGGTGGGACGGGCGAGGGCCCTTCTGATGGATCTCCGTGGCGTCGCGACGCCACGGAGATCCATCAGAAGGGCCCTCGGCCCCCGCCCGGGGGCGGGGGCCTGGCTCGGGCTGCTGGTCGTCAGACGATCAGTAGCGGTAGTGGTCCGGCTTGTACGGACCCTCGACCGGGACGCCGATGTAGGCCGCCTGCTCCGGGCGGAGCGTGGTCAGCTTGACGCCGAGGGCGTCGAGGTGGAGCCGGGCGACCTTCTCGTCGAGGTGCTTCGGGAGCACATAGACGTCGGTGGGGTACGACTCCGGCTTCGTGAACAGCTCGATCTGGGCGATCGTCTGGTTCGCGAAGCTGTTGGACATCACGAACGAGGGGTGCCCGGTCGCGTTGCCCAGGTTCAGCAGACGGCCTTCGGACAGCACGATGAGGACCTTGCCGTCCCGGAACGTCCAGGTGTGCACCTGCGGCTTGATCTCGTCCTTCACGACACCGTCGATCGCCGCCAGGCCGGCCATGTCGATCTCGTTGTCGAAGTGGCCGATGTTGCCGATGATCGCCTGGTGCTTCATCTTGGCCATGTCCGCGGCCATGATGATGTCCTTGTTGCCGGTGGTGGTGATGAAGATGTCCGCGGTCTCGACCGCGTCGTCCAGCGTCACGACCTGGTAGCCGTCCATGGCCGCCTGCAGGGCGCAGATCGGGTCGACCTCGGTGATCAGCACCCGGGCGCCCTGGCCGCGCAGCGACTCGGCGCAGCCCTTGCCGACGTCGCCGTAGCCGCAGACGACGGCGGTCTTGCCGCCGATGAGCACATCGGTGGCGCGGTTGATGCCGTCGACGAGGGAGTGACGGCAGCCGTACTTGTTGTCGAACTTCGACTTGGTGACGGAGTCGTTGACGTTGATCGCCGGGAAGAGCAGGGAGCCCGCCTGCTGCATCTCATAGAGGCGGTGCACGCCGGTGGTGGTCTCCTCGGTGACGCCGCGCACCTCGGAGGCCAGCTGCGTCCACTTCTGCGGGCTCTCGCGGAGCGTGCGGTTGAGGACCTCCAGGATGACGCGGTGCTCGTCGTTCTCGGCTGTGTCGACCGAGGGGGCCTTGCCGGCCTTCTCGTACTCGACGCCCTTGTGGACGAGGAGGGTGGCGTCACCACCGTCGTCCAGGATCATGTTCGGGCCGCCGGTGGGGCTGTCGGGCCAGGTCAGGGCCTGCTCCGTGCACCACCAGTACTCCTCCAGGGTCTCGCCCTTCCAGGCGAAGACCGGGATGCCCCTGGGGTTGTCCGGAGTGCCGTCGGGGCCGACGGCGACGGCCGCGGCGGCGTGGTCCTGGGTGGAGAAGATGTTGCAGGAGGCCCAGCGGACCTCGGCGCCCAGGGCGACGAGGGTCTCGATGAGCACGGCCGTCTGCACCGTCATGTGCAGCGAGCCGGTGACACGGGCGCCCGCCAGAGGCTGGTCCTTGGCGTACTCCTCGCGGATGGCCATCAGGCCGGGCATCTCGTGCTCGGCGAGCTTGATCTCTTTGCGGCCGAACGCGGCCAGAGAGAGGTCCGCGACCTTGAAGTCCTGTCCGGTCGTGGAGGTCGTCATACGAGCTGCTCCTGGGGGTAGAGGTTTATGGCTGACTGGTCCGTGCTGCGGCGCCGGGGGGGGAAGCGGATGCGCCGGATGCCGCCTGCGGCGCTGCCGGTGTATACAGCGCGCCGGCATGTCCGGGCACACTCCTCCCCTGCTCGCAGCCCAGTCCGTCGGAGGCCCTCTCTCCCTCGGTGGCCCGTTGCGGGCCGACCGACCGCCATCAGCAGCGACGTCTGTGCTCTACGAATCTACACCGCCCGTCCAGTCGAGCGGATTGCTTCGGTTGGCCGCAAGAGCGAGACTGAGGCGGTTTTCGGCCGCCGCGTGCCAGCTCGCCCGGCCGGCTCCCTGAGGCTCGCCCACGTGCGGCCATCTCAAACACGTCCCCATCAAGCCGGCCGAGCAAGCCGGCCAAGCAAGGAGATCCACGTGACCAGTTCTGCCGATCCCCGCGAGGGCGCGGGGCAGACGGCCGAGCCGGGGCTGAAACTGCTCGCCGTGACGGCGTGCCCCACGGGCATCGCCCACACGTATATGGCCGCCGAGAAGCTGACCCAGGCCGCCGAGGCGCGCGGCATCGCGATGAAGGTGGAGACCCAGGGCTCCATCGGGGCCGAAAACGTCCTGTCTGACAACGATGTCAGATCGGCTGACGGCATCATCATCGCCGCCGACAAGGACGTGGACCGCAGCCGCTTCACCGGTAAGAAGCTGCTCGTCGTGGGCGTGGCCGAGGGCATCAGCGACCCCGACGGGCTCATCGACCGGGTGCGGCAGGCGCCCGTGTACGACGGCGGGGAGCGGGACGCCGCCTCCGGCGGGGCGCAGGACGGCGCCGTGACGAATGACACAGCGGGCGGCGGACCGGTGCGCGGACCGGCGGGGGCCAAGGGCCGGGAGCGCAGCATCGGCTACAAGGCGCTGATGAACGGCGTCTCCTACATGATCCCGTTCGTGGTCGTCGGCGGGCTGCTGATCGCCGTCTCGCTCGCTCTCGGAGGCGATCCGCAGGCCGACGGCGGTCTGGTCATCCCGGACGGCAGCTTCTGGAAGCACGTCAACGACATCGGCACCATCGGCTTCACGCTCATGGTCCCGATCCTGTCCGGCTACATCGCCTACGCGATCGGGGACCGCCCGGCCCTGGTGCCGGGCATGATCGGCGGCTGGATCGCCAACACCGGCGAGCTGTACGACTCCGAGTCCGGAGCGGGCTTCATCGGCGCCATCGTGACCGGCTTCCTCGCGGGCTATCTGGTCCAGTGGATCAAGAAGGTCCGCGTTCCCCGATTCGTCCGGCCGATCATGCCGATCATCGTGATCCCGATCGTGTCGACGTCGGCGCTGGGCCTCTTCTTCATCTACGTCATCGGCCGCCCGATCTCCTGGGTCTTCGAGCACCTCACGGACTTCCTGGGTGACATGACCGGGACGAGCGCGGCGCTGCTGGGCGTCGTCCTCGGACTGATGGTCGCCTTCGACATGGGCGGCCCCGTCAACAAGACCGCGTTCCTCTTCGGCGCCGGCCTCGTCTCCAAGAGCCCGGAGGTCATGGGCATGGTCGCGGCCGCCATCCCGGTGCCGCCGCTCGGACAGGGCCTGGCCACGCTGCTGCGCCGCCGCATGTTCGACGCGCAGGAGCGCGAAACCGGGTACGCCGCGCTCTTCATGGGCTTCTTCGGCATCACCGAGGGGGCCATCCCCTTCGCGGCGGCCCGCCCCGCGCGCGTGATCCCGTCGAACGTGCTGGGCGGCGCGGTGGCCGGTGCTGTCGCGGGCCTGGCTTCGGTGGACGGCAACGTGCCGCACGGCGGCCCGATCGTGGCGGTGCTCGGTGCGGTCGACGGGGTGGCGATGTTCTTCGTGGCGATCGTCATCGGTACGGCGGTCACCGGATTGGCGACCGTCGGACTGATGTCGCTGGGCGGGCGGAAGGACACGGAAGCCCCCGAGCCCGTGCTCGCCACGGTGGGCGGCGGGGCGGCGGAGACCGCTGAGGCGGCCGTCCCCGGCGCCCCCGGCGTCCCCAGCCCTGCCGCCGCCAGCGGCAAGGCGGCCACACGGGCCGCCCCGGCCGCCACGGAAGCCCCGGAAGCCCCGGAAGCCAGTGACGCGGCAGCCGGTGACGCGGCGGAGGGGAACGGCGGCGTTCCTGGCGTGCTCTCCGGCTACCTGACCGAACAGACCGTCAAGGAGCGGCTGTCCGCCGGGGACAAGGAAGCGGCCATCCGCGAGATGGCCGAACTGCTCGCTCGTTCCGGCAGGGTGAGCGACACCGAGGAGCTCACACGGGCGGCGCTCGCCCGCGAGGCCGAGGGCACGACGGGGCTCGGTGAGGAGATCGCCGTTCCGCACGCCAAGACGGACGCCGTCAGTGCGCCCGTCGTGGGCTTCGCACGCGCTCCCGAGGGCGTCGAATGGGGCGCACTGGACGGGACGCGGGCCAAGCTCGTGTTCATGATCTCCGTACCGGAGGAGGCGGCGGGAGACGAGCATCTGCGCATCCTCGCGCTGCTGTCCAGAAAGCTGATGGATCCCGCCTTCCGGCAGCGCCTGCTGGACGCGCAGGACCGGGCCGCCGTCATGGCGGTCCTGCGCGAGATCGAGTAGCCGGAGGCCGGCGGCGGGGTGCCGTGCCGCCGCCGAGGTCCGCAGTCGTCAGCCCGGTGGCCGGACACCCTCGTCCTCAGGGCGTTCCGACGCCCGCGGGATGTCCGGTTCCAGGTAGATGACGCGGGCGATCGGCACGGCGGTGCGGACGCGCTCCTCGGCGGCGTCGATGGCGCGGGCGACCTCGCCGGCCGTGTCGTCCTGCCGCACCGCCACCTTGGCGGCCACCAGCAGCTCCTCCGGGCCGAGGTGGAGGGTGCGCATGTGGATGACGCCGGTGACGGACTCGCCGTCGACGAGCGCGACGCGGATCCGCTCGCGCTCCGCCGGGTCGGCCGACTCGCCCAGCAGCAGCGACTTGGTCTCCGCCGCGAGCACCAGCGCGATCAGGACGAGCAGCACGCCGATGCACATGGTGCCCACGCCGTCCCAGACGCCGTCTCCGGTGAGCAGCGCGAGCCCGACGCCGCCGAGGGCCAGGACGAGGCCCACGAGCGCGCCGAGGTCCTCCAGCAGGACGACGGGCAGCTCCGGCGCCTTGGCGCGGCGGACGAACTGGCTCCAGCTGAGCGAGCCGCGGACTTCGTTGGACTCCCTGATGGCCGTACGGAACGAGAACGTCTCGGCGACGATGGCGAACACCAGCACGCCCACGGGCCAGTACCAGTGCTCCACCTCGTGCGGGTGCTTGACCTTCTCGTAGCCCTCGTAGAGCGCGAAGACGCCGCCGATGGTGAACAGGACGATGGAGACCAGGAAGCCGTAGATGTAGCGCTCACGGCCGTATCCGAACGGGTGCTCCTCGCTGGCCTCCTTCTTGGCCTTCTTGCCGCCGAGCAGGAGCAGCCCCTGGTTGCCCGAGTCGGCGACCGAGTGCACGCCCTCCGCCAGCATCGACGCCGAGCCGCTGAAGGCCGCGGCGACGAACTTGGCCGCCGCGATGGCCAGGTTGGCGACCAGCGCGGCGACAATCGCCCTCGTTCCGCCTGATGCACTCACGTGCGGCAGTCCCTTTCTCGGTGGGCACGCCCTTCCAGGCGGCCGCGGGGAGGGCGGCCGCTGGATCAGACGGCCACCGTGGCGCGGAAGAGCGTACCGTCGCCGGACACGGCTACGGGCTCGTCCGCCGGGATGAAGGCCGACTGACCGCGGTCCAGGGGCACATCCGCCGCGCCGCCGGCGGGCGCTCCGCCGTGCAGCGTGATCCGGCCCGACGTGCACAGCAGGATCTGCGGGGCCGGGCGGTCGAGGCGGTGCGGCCCCGCGCCGGGCACCAGCACGTAGCGGGAGAGCCGGAACTCGTCGATGGGGGTCTCGTACAGCTCCTCGTCGTCCGCGTCGGCCTCGGGGCGCAGGATGCCCGGCTCGGTCGGTTCGAAGCGGACGATGCGCAGCAGCTCGGGGACGTCGACGTGCTTGGGGGTCAGTCCGCAGCGCAGCACGTTGTCCGAGTTGGCCATGATCTCGACGCCCAGTCCGCCGAGGTAGGCGTGCGGCACTCCCGCACCCAGGTACAGCGCCTCGCCGGGGCGCAGCCGCACGTGGTTGAGGAGCGTGGCGGCGATGACGCCCGGGTCGCCCGGGAAGTGCCGGGCGGTGTCGGCGCAGACGGCGTACGGGTCGGGGCCGCCGTCCGCCCCGGTCCGCGCCCCGGCGAGGCGCTCCGCCGCGGCCGCGGCGCGGGTCACCGTCCGGGCCATGTCGTCCCTGTCGGCGGTGAGAACGGCGGAGAGGACCTCGCGCAGCGCGTCGCCCTCCGGGCGGGCGTGCAGGATGTCCACGTACGGCTTGAGCGTGTCGACGTCCAGTGCGTCCAGCAGCGCTGCCGCCTCGTCCGGGCGGCGGAATCCGCAGAGCCCGTCGAACGGGGTGAGGGCGCAGAGCAGTTCCGGCTTGTGGTTGGCGTCCTTGTAGTTGCGGTGCGGGGCGTCCAGGGGGATGCCGCGCGCCTCCTCGTCGGCGAACCCCCGCTCCGCCTGCGCACGGTCGGGGTGCACCTGGAGGGACAGCGGGGACGCCGCTGCGAGCAGTTTCAGCAGGAAGGGAAGGTCCGGCCCGTGCGCCCGTACGGTCCGGGAGCCCAGTTCGCCCTCCGGGTCGGCCGCGATGACGTCGTGCAGCGAGGTGCTGCCGGCGCCGCGGTCGACACGGGAGGGAGCGCCGGGGTGCGCGCCCATCCACAGCTCCGCCTGCGGCTCACCCGTCGGCCGGGTGCCCAGCAGCTCGGGCAGTGCGGTCGCGGAACCCCAGGCATAGGGCCGGACGGTGTTCTCCAGGCGATCCATGTGTGACGTGATCCTGTCGTGACGGGCGTGCGGGGGCAGCGCGCAGCATGGTGCGGCGCGGCACGTGCGGCGTGCGGTCGGTCAGGCCCAAGGTGAGTCGCTGTCGGCGAGCGTGAGGTAAACAGCCGCGAAATCGGCGGTGGCGATCAGCTCCGCCGCGGCCTCCAGCGGGCTGCTGCCCTCGGCCGGCTCCAGCTCGCTGACCGGGGTGTCGTGCCCGTACGCGAGATCGCGCGCCGCGACCGTGGCCGAGTCCCCGCCGGGTGGCCCTTCGCGCAGCAGGACGACGCGGGTGTGCAGCGCCTCCGGCTCCTCCACCCGGTCCCGGAAGAAGTCGCCGGGGTCGGCTCCCGCGGCGAAGCCGCCGGCCAGCAGCGCGCCGTGGGCCGTCATGGCCTCCGGCAGCTCCGCGGCGAGCGCGGGCCTGCCGGGCAGTGCGGCGAAGGTGACCGACCAGTGGCGGGCCGCGACGGCCGCGACGGCGCCCTCGCTCCACAGCAGCGGCAGCGCGCCCGCCAGTTCGGCGGCGAGCGTCTTGCCGGGGTTGCTGTACGGGGCGATGGCGGGGCCGCAGCGCTCGGCCACCTCGTCCAGCCGGTCGGCGAGCGCCTGCAGCGCGGACTGGCCGGCCTGGAGCAGCCCGAGCTTGTCCCCGAGCAGGAGGAGGGGTGTGAGCCCCGCCCAGAGCGTCCCCGGGGCCGTGGGGGGCTGTGGCGGGGCC
>NZ_JAAKZZ010000347.1 GCF_011045075.1 Streptomyces boncukensis | reverse complement strand
GGCCAGGCTAGGCCGTGTCCGGCGGATCGTGCTGGGCAGGGGCTGCCCCTGCCGGTGCGTCGCAGTCCGCGGCTGCGGTTGTCGTTGCTCGCGCAGTTCCCCGCGCCCCTGCGGGGCGCGCCCTGGCGCCCCGCAGGGGCGCTTCAGGGGCGCGGGGAACTGCGCGACCGGCCAGGAAGCACCTGCTGTCGCGCACGCACAGCACCCGGCACACGCGAAGGCGGCCCGAGAGAGCTCAGCGGCGAAGACTGGCGGCCACCACCAACGCGACGCCCACGGCAACCACATGCTCCTTGCCCGCGAGATTCGGCTTGGCCACCGCCTCCACCAGCATCCCCGCGCTCACCAGCCCGCACAGCACCCACGCCCGGTAGCGGTACGCCACGAACACCGCCACCGCCGCCACCGCCGCCGAAGGACCGGTGTCCCGTACGGCCCCCTCCGCCGCCGGAAGCCCGAGCACCGGCACATCCGGCCCGAGCGCGACGCCGAGCCGCGCGTACCAGGAAGCGGCGAGGGTGGCCGCGAGCGCGATCCCCAGCGTCCAGCGCCGCCCCACCGTCAGCTCGGCGACGCCGAAGACCACGAGGAGCTGCACCAGCGCGCCCCACACCGGCAGGTTCGGCGCCGCGACGAACAGCGACAGCGGCGTCCGCAGCAGGGCGAGCCACCAGGGCTGGTCGGCCGTCACCCCGCCGAGCCGGGTCACCCAGCGCATCCCGTCCGGGCCGGAGCTCTGCCACGCCTGCAGCGCCCCCGTCAGACAGACGCACACCAGCGTGAGCCGGAGCGCGCCGGCCGGGTTGCCGGTGCGCAGGCCGCCCCGTACGGCGGCCCACAGGTCCCTCACCGGCCGGAGCCCAGCCGGCCGCCGGTGAAGCCCGGGATCTCCAGGAAGCCCTCGGCCCGCGCGCTCGCGATGCCGATCCTGGGCAGCTCGCTGCTCTTGGCGAACAGGATGAACCGCGGCTCCCACATCGGCCGGTACTTCGCGTTGGCGCGGTACAGCGACTCGATCTGCCACCACCGGGAGAAGAAGCTCAGCACCGAGCGCCACAGCCGCAGCACCGGCCCGGCGCCGAGCCGCCCGCCGCGCTCGAAGACCGAGCGGAACATCGCGAAGTTGAGGGAGATCTGCACGACCCCCACCTCGGCGTGGGCGCGCTGGATCAGCTCCAGCACCATGAACTCCATCAGTCCGTTCTCCGAGTGCCGGTCCCGCCGCATCAGGTCCAGCGAGAGCCCGTCCCGGCCCCAGGGCACGAAGGAGAGCAGGGCGTGCGGCTCGCCGTCGGCGTCCGCGCACTCCAGCATCACGCACTGCCCGTCGGCCGGGTCGCCGAGGCGGCCCAGCGCCATGGAGAAGCCGCGCTCGGTCTCGCCGTCCCGCCAGGTGTCGGCGAGCGCGATCAGCCGGGTCATCTCCTCGGGCGGGATGTCCGCGTGCCGCCGGATGCGGACGGTGTACCCCGCGCGCCGCACCCGGTTGTACGCCTGGCGCACGGTCCGCATCGCGCGGCCCTCCAGGGTGAAGTCGGCCGTCTCGACGATGGCCTCGTCACCGAGTTCGAGGGCCTGGAGGCCGTGCCGCGCGTAGATGGTGCCCGCGGTCTCGCCGGCGCCCATCACCGCCGGGACCCAGGCGTGCTCGCCCGCCTCGGTGAGCCAGGCGTCGATGGCGCCCGGCCATGCCTCGGGGTCCCCGATCGGGTCGGCGGAGGCCAGCGACACCCCGCCGGCCACCCGGTAGGTGATCGCGGCCTTGCCGGTGGGGGACCAGATGACGCTCTTGTCGCGGCGCAGCGCGAAGTAGCCGAGCGAGTCGCGCTCGCCGTGCCGGTCGAGCAGGGCGCGCAGCCGCTCCTCGTCGCCGGCGCTCATGGGGTCCCTCGCGCGCCGGGAGCGGAAGGCGGCCAGCAGGACGAGGAGCAGCAGCACGGCCGCCATCACGTTGATGGTGACGTCCACCCAGTGCGGGATGGCGACGCCCTCGTACGTCTCGTCCGAGCCGCGGATGAAGACCAGCCGGGACACCGCGTAGCCCAGGCGGCCGGCGAAGTCGGAGCGCTCCTCGACGGGGGACTCGTTGGTGACCGTCACCAGCAGGGTCGCCAGCGCGGCCCCCACCAGCAGTCCGACGGCGGCCACGGCGGCGGCCAGCTTGGGGTTCGAGCGGTCGCCCTTGGCCTGGAACTCCCGGGCGCCCGCGAGCAGCGCGAGGGCGAACAGCACGGTGAAGCCGTACGAGAGCCAGTTGAAGGCGTGCCCGCGGAACTCGGGCAGCGCCGCCATCACCGCCGTGTACAGGCCCAGCACCAGCACGCCCAGCACCAGGTTGAGGATCCAGGCGGCCCGCTTGCGGCGCCGCATGGTCACCGCGAGCACCCCCACGAACAGCGCCCCGGTGAACCCCGCGGCGACCAGGTGCGGGGTGAAGAAATCGCCGTCGTCGTGCCGCTTCAGGTCCTGGCCGAACGAGATCCACACGGCGCCCAGCAGATTGACGCCGGTCGCCACGCGCAGGTACCAGACGACGAACGCGGCGGAGTGGCGCCGCCAGGGACGCCCACGCGCCGCGTCTGCATTTTCTCCCATGCGCGGAGGATATGCGACGTATCGGACCTGGTTACCGGTGGGTCGGCGCTGGTCAGGTGGCGTCGTACGCGTCCGCACCGGGGCCGTCGTCAGAAGACGCGTCCGGCCCCTCGCCGGGTTGCCCGCCGTCCGCCACCGGCAGTTCGGCCGCGAGCGCGGCGGCGGCCCGCACCAGCGGGAGGGCCAGCAGCGCCCCCGTGCCGCCGCCCACCGCGACATCCTGCTCCAGCAGCGGGTCCATCGCCAGCCGGTCCAGCGCCTTGCCCTGCGCGGGCTCGCCGGACGCCTGCCCCGCCAGCCACCAGTCCGGCGCCCGGAACGCCACCCGCTGCCCGACCAGCGCGCAGGCGGCCGACACCACGCCGTCCAGCAGGACGGGGGTGCGCCGCACCGCCGACTGCAGCAGGAAGCCGGTGATCGCGGTCAGGTCGGCGCCGCCGACCGTGGCGAGCAGCTCCAGCTGGTCGCCCAGCACGGGGCGGGCCCGGCGCAGCCCGTCGCGGATCGCCGCGCACTTGCGCATCCAGGCCAGGTCGTCGATGCCGCCCCCGCCGCGCCCGGTCACCACGGACGCGTCGGTGCCGCAGAGCGCGGCGATCAGCGTGCCGGCGGCCGTGGTGCCGCCGACGCTGAGGTCGCCGAGCACGACGAGGTCGGTGCCCGCGTCGGCCTCCTCGTCCGCGACCGCCATGCCGGCCCGGAACGCCTCCTCGGCCTCCTGCGGGGTGAGCGCGTCCGCCACGTCGAGGCGGCCCGAGGAGCGGCGCACCCGGTGCCGGGTCACCTCGGCGGGCAGCTCGTCCAGCGCGCAGTCCAGCGACATGTCGACCACGCGGACCGGTACGTCGAAGCGGCGCGCGAGCACGGCGGCCGGGGAGCGGCCGTCCAGCGCCTCCCGCACCAGCGCGGCGCCGGCGCCGGCCGGCCGGCTCGACACCCCCAGCTCGGCGACCCCGTGGTCGCCCGCGAACACCACCAGCCGGGGCCGTGAGACCGGCTGCACCGGCACCCGGGACTGTGCCGCGCTCAGCCATTCGCCCAGCTCGTCCAGCTTCCCCAGCGCGCCCTCCGGCAGGCCCGTACGGGCCCGCCGCTCCTCGGCCTCCCGGCGGAGGCCGCCGTGAGGGCGCTCGATGAGGTCGGAGAATCCATCCAGGTCCAAAGCCCGCTCGCTCATGCGCCCGAAGATTACGGCACGAGCCCGACGGCGTGCCGTCGACCCGGCCTTGCCCGTGTGCGGCGGAGCGCCGCCGACCGGTCGCCCTCACCGCAAGGGGTGCGGTACCCCGGCCACCGTCCACAGCACGTGCTCGCACTCCGCCGCGAACGCGGAATTGAGGCGGCCCAGTTCATCGCGGTACCGGCGGCCCGAGGGCGTGGCCGGGACGATCCCCGAGCCCACCTCGTTGCTGACCGCGACCACCCGCCGCCGGGTGCTCCGTACCGCGGCGACCAGCGAGCCGACCCGTTCGGCGAGCTCCCGCTCGCCTCCCCGGTCCCACAGCGAGTCGTCCCAGGCCCGCACGTCGTCCATGGCCCGCGTCAGCCACAGCGACAGGCAGTCGATCAGCAGCGGCGGCCCGTCCTCGGCCAGCAGCGGGACCAGGTCGCAGGTCTCCTCGGTACGCCAGGACGCGGGCCGCCGCTCCCGGTGGGCCGCGACCCGCTTGCCCCACTCGGCGTCGTCGGCGCGGGTCCCGCTGGTCGCGACGTACACGACGCCGGGGAACGCCGCGAGCCGCCGCTCCGCCTCCGCCGACTTGCCCGAGCGCGCGCCGCCCAGCACCAGCGTGCGGCGCGGGACGTCCGGCACCGCGTGGTACGCGCCGACGGTCAGCGTGCTGCCGTCCGGCTCGGCCCGCGCGCCCAGCGCCGCCAGCCGCCGGTGCAGCTCGCGGCCCGGCGGCACAGCGTGGTCCAGGTGCACGGCCAGCACGTCCGTCGTCGGGCCCACCGTGCCGTCCGCGCGCAGCCGGGCCAGCGCGTCGGGGCGGCCCAGCACGTCCAGCAGCACCATGTCGTACGCCGGGCCCTCCCCGTCCCCGCCGGTGCCGGCGGGCGCCGCGCCGGGCGGCAGGTAGAGCAGCCGCTCGCCGCCGGGCCCGGTGACCGCGTAGCCCGTGCCGGGGGAGTCCAGGGACAGCGCCCGCACCCGGTGTCCGCTGATCAGGGCCAGCTCCTGCCGGTCCGGGACCCGTACGGGCTGCGGGAGCCCGGCCGGGACCTCCAGCGCCGGGCCGTCGTGCGGATGCGAGAGGAACACCTGCCGTACCGCGCTCAGCGACTGCCCGGCCCGCGCGGCGGCGAACGCGGGCCCGGGGGTGAGGTCCAGCAGCAGCGTGCCGTCGAGGAGCAGCGCCGTCGCGGCGCGCGCCTCCTCGCCGGTCGCGGTGGCGCAGTGGGCGCAGGGACAGTCGGCGCGGGGGAGTCCGGCGGGCGCACCGGTGCCTAGCAGAGTGAGTTCCACTCCCCGATCGTCTCGTGGCCCGCGGGCTCGCGCGCACAGGGGCTGCGTCCGCCCGGAGGACAAGCCGGAGGACAAGCCGGAGGACAAGCCGGGGGACAAGCCCGGAGCCCGCGACGTACGCTTCCGGCAGCAACGGCCGATCTCGGGAGGCACTGATGGCGTGGACGTGGCGGTTCGAGAAGAGCGACGGGAGCGCGGTGGAACCGGCCGTCCAGGCAGAGGAGTTCTCCACCCAGGGGGACGCCGAGTCGTGGATCGGCGAGGAGTGGAAGGGGCTGCTGGACGAGGGCGTCGACCAGGTGACCCTGCTGGAGGACGGCAGCACCGTCTACGGCCCGATGAGCCTGCACGCGGACGAGGAAGCCGAGGGCTGAGGCCGCGCGGGGCGCCCCCTCAGCCGCGTACTCCGAACAGGTGGAGGAGGGCCGCGACCGAGCGGTACGGGTCCTCGCGTCCGGCCAGCTCCTCCGCCGCGAGCACCCGCTCGTCCTCCGCTGTGGCCGTGCGCGCGGCGAAGACGTCGACGCCGTACCACCGCTCCAGCGGGGTGCCGATCCGCTGCAGCACCGTGCTCAGCGCGTCGAGCCGGAAGGCGCGGTCACCCGCGCTGAAGGCGCCCAGGGCCGCCTCCCAGTCCCCGGCGAGGCCGGGGCGCATGGCGCGCGCCGACTCGTTCCGCACCACCAGCGAGAGCAGGCCGCCGGCGTCCAGCACCCGCGCCAGCCCGGCCAGGGTGCTGTCCGGGTCCCGGGACTCCATCAGCACCCCGTGGCACAGCACCACGTCGAAGGTGCCGGGCAGAAAGTGCGCGCCGGTGTCCTGGCCGGTGCCCGGGACGACGCGGAACCGCTCCCGTATCCCCTCGGGCTCCTCCTCCAGCGCCGCGCGCACCACGTCCAGCAGCGCGGGGTCGGCTTCGAGGCCGGTCACCTGGTGGCCGGCGCGGGCCAGCCGGAGCGCCTGGGTGCCCTCGCCCAGGCCGACGTCCAGCACCCGGAGCCGCCGCCCCACCTCGAAGCGAGCGACGATCTGCTCGTCGAGCTGCCGGGCGACCAGCTCCTCCCGGATCAGGGCCGGGCGCCGCGCGCCACCTGCGGCTTGGGCAGGCGCATACGGCGCAGCTGGAGGGTGCGCATCAGGGCGTAGGCGACGGCGCCGCGCTTGGGCTCGTCGGGGTAGCGCTCGCGCAGCTGCTTCTTGAGCCGGATCGTGATCCCCACCGAGTCCACGATGATCATCAGGATGACGGCCAGCCACAGCAGCAGCGAGATGTTCTTCAGCTGCAGCGACGGCAGCATGCTCAGCACCAGGATGACCACGGCCATCGGCAGGAAGAACTCGGCCACGCACCAGCGGGAGTCCACGAAGTCGCGGGCGAAGCGCCGTACCGGCCCCCGGTCGCGCGCGGGCATGGCGCGCTCGTCACCGTTCGCCAGGGCCTCGCGCTGCCGGGCCATGTCGACCCGGCGGGCCTCGCGCTTCCGGCGCGCGGCCTCCTTGCGGTTGGCCGGAGGCTTGGTGAGGGAGCGACGCTGCGTCTGCGCCTCGCTGCGCTTGGGAGTGGGGCGCCCCTTGGGCGCCTCGGGGTCGGGGATCGTGGCGGACTCGGCGTCGCTCAGCTCGGGAACAACGGCCTGTCCGGCTTTGGAACGGCTTCGGAACACGCCTCAAGGGTACGGCGTGTCTGAGGGGTGCCCCCAGCCCGCCGGGGGCACGATCCCGCAACGGGCTCCTGCTCGCGGAGTAGCCCGGCGTCCGGGCCGCTCCTCCCCGAGCAGGAGCCGGTGCGCCCGCGCAGTCGGTAGGCTCGAAAGCGACGAACACGACGAGTGTGGAGCCGTGCCCGGCCGGACACGGCGACTGGCCACAGGCGGCGGTGATATGTCTCCGGACGGAACCAGCCAGAGACAGCGGGCAACCGGGCGCCGTACTGTGGGGTCTGTAGATGTGCCGAGGCTGAGGCTTGAGTCCGTTACGAAGGGGGCGCGCGAGGCCCATGAGCGGTGTCATGAAGCGTATGGGGATGATCTTCCGCGCGAAGGCCAACAAGGCCCTGGACCGGGCCGAGGACCCGCGCGAGACGCTTGACTACTCGTACCAGAAGCAGCTGGAGCTGCTGCAGAAGGTCCGCCGCGGGGTGGCCGACGTCGCGACCTCCCGTAAGCGCCTCGAACTCCAGCTCAGCCAGTTGCAGGGGCAGTCCTCCAAGCTGGAGGAGCAGGGCAAGAAGGCGCTGGCGCTCGGCCGGGAGGACCTGGCGCGCGAGGCGCTCTCCCGCCGTGCCGCCCTCCAGCAGCAGGTCACCGACCTGGAGGGGCAGCACCAGACGCTCCAGGGCGAGGAGGAGAAGCTGACCCTCGCCGCCCAGCGCCTCCAGGCCAAGGTGGACGCCTTCCGCACCAAGAAGGAGACCATCAAGGCGACGTACACCGCGGCCCAGGCGCAGACCAGGATCGGCGAGGCGTTCTCCGGCATCTCCGAGGAGATGGGCGACGTCGGCATGGCGATCCAGCGGGCCGAGGACAAGACGCAGCAGCTGCAGGCGCGCTCCGGCGCCATCGACGAGCTGCTCGCCTCCGGCGCGCTCGACGACCAGTCGGGCATGGCCAAGGACGACATCACGGCGGAGCTGGACCGGCTGTCCGGCGGCACGGACGTCGAGCTGGAGCTGCAGCGGATGAAGGCCGAGCTCGCGGGCGGCACCACGGGCGCCGGCAGCGGGCAGCAGGCCATCGAGGGGAGCGGCGCACAGGGCCAGTCGGCCCAGTCGGAGGTACCGCAGTCGCAGGACACGCCTAAGTTCGAGAAGTGAGCCGCGCACGGCCGTCCGGCCGTGCGCGCACCGTATCGCGTGACCGCCGCGTGAAACCCGCACTGCCGTGTGCACCGCCCGTAAGGAGAGCGCCATGATTGTCAGGATCATGGGTGAAGGCCAGGTGAGGCTGGAGGACAGCCACTTCGCTGAGCTGAACAAGCTGGACGACGAGCTGCTGGAGGAGATGGAGAACGGCGACAGCGAGGGCTTCCGCCGCACCCTGAGCCAGCTTCTCGACGCCGTGCGCCGGATGGGCGCCCCGCTGCCCGACGACGCGCTGGAGCCCTCCGAGCTGATTCTCCCGGCCGAGGACGCCACCCTCGAAGAAGTACGCGAGATGCTCGGGGACGACGGGCTCATCCCCAGCTGACCCCGCCCGCCTCTCCGACTGCCCGCC
>NZ_JAAKZZ010000346.1 GCF_011045075.1 Streptomyces boncukensis | reverse complement strand
GGTCGGGGGAGCGCGGGAAGCGCGGCTCGCTTCCGGTGGGCGCCGCGCGCGCCGGGGCGCTGCTGGAGCGGCAGCTCACCCTGTCCCGTACCCGCGCCCACTCGGCGGCGCTCCAGGCGCTCGGCTCGTCGCGCTTCCACGCGGTCGCCGACGAGGTCGCGGTGCTCGCCTCCGAGGTGCCGTTCCGCAGCGATACCGGCGGGACCGGCGGGACCGGTGGGACCGGCGATACCGGTGGGGCCGGTGGGGCCGGCAGGGCCGCCGAGGACGCGCTCCCGGTGCTGGTCTCGCTCGCCGAGCAGGCACAGTGGCGGCTGGCGGAGGCGGTCGAAGCGCTGCCGCTGTCCCGCGCCGGGGCCCCGTACAACGCGGAGGCGCTGGCCCGCTCGCTGGCCGTCGAGGCCCGGCAGGACGCCGCGTGGCACCACGTACGGGCGCTGCTGCGGGTGCACCGCTACGCGCAGGAGGTGCTGGCCGCCGGGGGCGCCCCCGGCAGCGGCGACCCCCGGCTGGTGCCGGCCAGCCGCGCCCTCGACCGGCACCGGGACGCGGCGGAGGCGGCCGCCGCCGCCTCCTCGGCTGCGGCCACCCCGCGCATCGCGCCCGCCACCGCGTACGCGCTGGGCGTGCTCCACGCCGACCAGCGGCACGAGGTGGAGGCGGCCCGGTTCGCCTTCGGCCGCCTGTGGGTCTCCACCGCCCCGGTCCAGGACCAGCTGGGCCCCCAGGGGCGCCCGGACCGGGCGGACCGGGCGGAGCGCGCGGACCGGGCGGACCGGGCCGGGCTGACGGAACGGCTGGACGGGCGGGCGTCGCTGTGGACCCGGTGACCCCGCACACCCCCGCCGGCCCGGTCCGCGCCGCGGGCTGCGTCCTGTGGCGCCGCGCCCCGTCCGGCGACGGCATCGAACTGGCGCTGGTCCACCGGCCGAAGTACGGCGACTGGTCGTGGCCGAAGGGCAAGCTGAACCGCGCGGAACGGGAGGACGCGCGGTGCGGCGAGCGGCGCGCCGCGCGCCGCGAGGTGCGCGAGGAGACGGGGATGGAGTGCGAGCTGGGCGCCCCGCTGCCGACCATGCGCTATCTGGCCCAGGGTCGCCCCAAGGTCGTCAGCTACTGGGCGGCGGAGGCGACGGACGGGGAGTTCGCCGTGAACCGGGAGGTGGACCGGCTGCTGTGGCTCTCCCCCCGGGACGCGCGCCGGCACCTCACCTACGACCACGACCGCCCCCTGGTGGACGCCCTCCTGAACACCCTCCACCAGGTGTGTGACTGACCGCGAGGGGGTGGCGCCCCGAGGCGGCGCCCAGCCGCCTCAGGAGGACCCGAACCCTCCACCCGGCGCGACCGCGCTCCACCGGACCGTGACCTCGCCCTGCCGCCACCGGCTCTCGCGGTCGGTCACCGGCCAGTCCGCCGAGAGCCGCCGTACGGCCCGCACCCACCGCTGTCGCGCGCTCAGCGCGCCGTAGGGGGCCAGCTCCGCCCAGGCCCGGTCGAAGTCCCGCAGAAAGGCGTACACGGGCTCGCCGGGCACGTTGCGGTGGATCAGCGCCTTCGGCAGCCGCTCCGCGAGGTCCGAGGGGGCGCCCAGGGAGCCCAGGCGGGCGGCGAAGGTCACCGTGCGCGGGCCCTCCGGGCCGAGCGCGACCCACACGTGCCGCCGCCCGATCTCGTCGCAGGTGCCCTCGACCAGCAGCCCGCCGGGCGCCAGCCGCGCGCACAGCCGGCCCCAGGCGGCGGCCACCTCGCTCTCCCCGTACTGCCGCAGCACGTTCGCCGCCCGGATCAGCAGCGGGCGCCCCGCGCCGTCCGGCAGCGGGATCTCGAAGCCGCCGCGTACGAAGCACAGCCCCTCCCGGGCGCAGGCCCGCGCGGCGGCCACCCGCTCCGGCTCGATCTCGACGCCGTAGACCCGGGTGTCGGCGCGGACGGTGCGCAGCCGGGTCAGCAGCTCCCGCGCCGTCCAGGGCGCGGCCCCGTAGCCGAGGTCCACGGCGACCGGCGGGGACGGCGCACCGCGCAGCGCGGCGCCGTGGACGGCGGCGATCCAGCGGTCCATACGGCGCAGCCGGTTCGGACTGGTCGTCCCGCGCGTCACCGTGCCCACGGGCCGGGACGGCGCGCGTGCGTGCATGGAAGGAGGGTACGCCGGGGCGCCCGGAGCGCCTTGGGTCAAGATTGGGCAAAGTCGAAATGAGACGCAACCTTTCCGCTGTTGTACGTCGCGGGCTGCTTCCGCACGGCGTCCCGCGGTCCGCCCTGTCCCTGTCCCCGAGGAGGCAACGGCACCGTGAGCCACTACGTGTCCCGGCTCGGCCAGCGCCGCTCCGCCCGGCCGGAGCGGCAGTCGAGGACCGCCCGGCAGCCGCTGCTGCGCCTGCCCGGCCCCCGGCGCCCCCGCCGGGTGGCCATGTTCAGCGTGCACACCTCCCCGCTCCACCAGCCGGGCACCGGCGACGCGGGCGGTATGAACGTCTATATCGTCGAGCTGGCCCGGCAGCTCGCCGCGCAGGGCACCGAGGTGGAGGTCTTCACCCGCGCCACGACGGGAGCCCTCGCGCCCGCCGTCGAGCTGGAGCCCGGCGTCCTGGTCCGCCATATCGACGCGGGCCCGTACGAGGGGCTGGCCAAGGAGGACCTGCCCGCGCAGCTGTGCGCGTTCACCCACGGGGTGATGCAGGTCTGGGCGGGGCACCGCCCCGGCTACTACGACCTGGTGCACTCCCACTACTGGCTCTCCGGGCACGTCGGCTGGCTGGCCGCGCAGCGCTGGGGCGTGCCGCTGGTGCACGCGATGCACACCATGGCCAAGGTCAAGAACGCGGCCCTGGCGGACGGCGACACCCCCGAGCCCGCGGCCCGCGTCATCGGCGAGACCCAGATCGTGCGGGCCGCCGACCGGCTCATCGCCAACACGGAGGACGAGGCGGGCGAGCTGGCGCGGCACTACGGCGCGCACGGCGGCCGTACCGCGATCGTGCACCCCGGCGTCAACCTGGAGCGCTTCCGCCCGGCCGACGGCCGCGCCGCGGCGCGCGCCCGCCTCGGCCTTCCCCAGGACGCCCTGGTCCCGCTCTTCGCGGGCCGGATCCAGCCGCTGAAGGCGCCCGATGTGCTGCTGCGCGCCGTCGCGCTGCTGGTGGACGAGAACCCCGCGCTGCGCTCCCGGCTGCTGGTGCCGGTGGTCGGCGGGCCGAGCGGCAGCGGGCTGGCGAAGCCGGAGGGGCTGCAGAAGCTCGCCGCCAGGCTGGGCATCGCCGACCTGGTGCGCTTCCGGCCGCCGGTCGGCCAGGAGCAGCTCGCCGACTGGTACCGCGCGGCGTCCGTCCTGGTGATGCCGTCGTACAGCGAGTCGTTCGGGCTGGTCGCGGCGGAGGCGCAGGCGTGCGGCACGCCGGTGGTCGCGGCGTCCGTGGGCGGGCTTCCGGTGGTCGTGCGGGACGGGGAGAGCGGCTATCTGGTCGCGGGGCACGACCCGGCCGACTACGCCCGCGCCCTGCGCCGGTTCGCCGCGGACGACACGCTGGCCGCGCGCCTGGGCGAGGCGGCAGCCCGGCACGCGCAGGGCTTCGGCTGGGCGGCAGCCGCCGCGGCGACCGCCGAGGTGTACACCGACGCGCTGCACGAGCGGCGCCGTCACCTACGATCGCCCCATGGCTGACGTGGCGGCCGCCGAGGCGGCGAGGGACGCGATCGAGCACACGCTCCAGGACGCGGAGCTGGAGTGGGAGCACCCGGCCGAGGGCACCTATGTCGTCACCCTGCCCGGCACCCGCAAGCTCGCCACGACCTGCTCGCTGGCCGTCGGTACGCACTCCCTCTCGGTCAACGCGTTCGTCATCCGCAGGCCCGACGAGAACCACGCCGCCGTGCACCGCTGGCTGCTGGAGCGCAACACCCGGCTGTACGGGGTGGCCTACGCGGCCGACCGGATGGGGGACATCTACCTGGTGGGCCGGCTGCCGCTGTCCGCCGTCACCCCCCAGGAGGTCGACCGGCTGCTGGGCAGCGTGCTGGAGAACGCGGACGGGTCGTTCAACACGCTGCTGGAGATGGGCTTCGCGTCGTCCATCCGGCGCGAGTACGCCTGGCGCACCTCCCGCGGCGAGTCCACCCGCAACCTGGCGGCGTTCACCCATCTGACCGGCGCGGACGACTGAGCCGGATCCGCCCCGCCCCGGGGCGGGGCGCTGTCTGGTATATCCCTGCCCGATCGCTGGCTTCCCTCGGTCCGCCGTGGCATGCTGCGCGCCATTAACCCGCCGTATGAACGTCGTTCATATTCATGAAAGGCGAGTTCATGGTTCCCACCCGCAGACACCTCCTCGGCAGCGCCGGGGCCGCCGCGCTGACGGCGCTCGGCTCCGCCGCCGCGACCGGGACCGCGACCGCGGCCGCCCGCGACCGCGGCGCCGCCGCCTCCGCCCTCTGGCGGGAGTTCGCCGCCGCCCCGTACACGCACCCGCAGATCCCGTACGTCGGCCGGGCCGGCGCCCGCTCCGCGCCGCCCGCGCACGGCCGCCGCGTCCTCGTGCGCCGCCCGGCGCGCGGCCGGGACGCCGCCGGAGCCCTCAACCGCGCCCTGCGCGAGGTGGGCGAGGCGGGCGGCGGCACCGTCCAGTTGGAGCCGGGCACGTACCACGTCGGGGACGTCATACGGATCGCCCACGACCGCGTCACCCTGCGCGGCGCGGGCAGCGGCCGTACGACGCTCCATCCCACCGCCCACCTCACCGACCTCATCGGCCCTTACGGCAGCCGCTACGGCGGGGACAAGTCCGCCTGGTCCTGGGCGGGCGGCCTGGTGTGGGTGTGCCCCCGGGCGCGCTGGGACAGCCTCGTGGCCGCCATCCGGACGCGCGAGTGGCCGTTCGAAGGGTGGACCGGAAACGCGCGGGACGAGTGGCGCACCCTCACCGCGCTGGACGACGCGCCGCGCGGCGCGTGGACCGTACGGGCCGCGGACCCCGGCGCCCTGCGCCCCGGTCAGCTCGTCCTCCTCCAGCTGAGCGACGACGGGGAGCACACGCTCCTGCGGCACATGGCGGGCGACGTCCCCGGCGCCGCCCGCTACTCCTGGGCGGAGCGGGAGAAGCTGGTCAGCTATGTGCCCTACGAGTGGCCGGTGCGGGTGCGCGCGGTGCGCGGCAGAGCGGTCGCCCTGGAGCGCCCCCTCCCGCTCGACCTGCGCGCCGCCTGGCAGCCGCGGCTGACCACCCTGGTCCGCCCGGTGACCCGGTCCGGGGTCGAGGGCCTCACCGTCGGCTTCGACCGCACCGAGCAGTCCCCGCACCTGCACGACCAGGGCCGCAACGGCGTGGTCTTCCAGTGCGCCTACGACTGCCGTGCCGACGACGTCCGCGTGGTCAACGCGGACAACGGCTTCGGCCTGGTCGCCGCCTCCGCCTGCACGCTGCGCCGCACCCGGGTCTCCGGCCGCGGCAGCCACCATCCGTACTTCTGCCGTGAGGGCTCGCACGACAACCTGGTCGAGCGCTTCCGCATCGACCGCCGCACCGTTCCCGCGCCGCCCGGCAGCCAGTTGCACGGCATCAATGTGGAAGGGCTGAGCAGCCACAACGTCTGGTCCCGGGGCCGCATGGACATGGGGACGTTCGACACCCACCGCGGCATGCCCTTCGCGAACGTGCGCACCCAGATCACCGTCCACAACGACGGGCGGCACGGCGGCGACGCCTCCGCGGGCCCGCTCTACGGGGCGCGGTTCGCTCACTGGAACGTCACCGTCGCCAACGCCCGCGCGGGCTGCGTCAGGCTGGACGGGATCGCGCCGTACAGCGCGACCGTCGGCATCAGCAGGGTCCGCGAGTGGGGCCAGATCGACGAGCCGGACTTCGACGGGGAGCTGCACACCCGGCTGGAGGGGTACGGCTGCCCGGACGGCGTCAGGCCGTGGAATCTGTACGAGGCGCAGCGGGCTCTGTGACCCGCTCCCGCTCCCCGGCCCTGGCCTCGGCGGCGGGCCCGTGAGCGGCCCCCGCGCCATCCCGGGGGGCGCGGGGGCCGTCCGCGGGCCGCTCGCCGTCCGGCGCCCGCCCGTCGTCCACGCGGCGCAGCAGCACCGCGTACCCCAGCGCGGTCACCAAGCCGACGGCCGCGCTGCCCGTCCACAGCGCCGTCGAGCCGAAGTGCTGGATGACGAAGCCGCCCACCAGCGGCGCGGTGAGGTTCGCCGCCGCCCAGGACATGCTGTACATGCCCTGGTACCGGCCGCGGCCGTGCACCGGGGAGAGCCGGACGACCAGCCCCATCTGCGTCGGTGTGTTGACGACCTCGCCAACCGTCCAGACGACGACGGCGAAGACGTAGAACGGGACCGAGCCGGCGAACGCGTTCAGCCCGAAGCCGAGGCCGATGAGCACGGTGGAGACCACCAGGATCCGGCCGGGGTCGCGGCCCTGGATGAGCCGGGTGACCGGCAGCTGGATGAGCACGATCAGCAGCCCGTTCGCCGCGATGGCCAGACCGAAGTCGCTGCTGGAGAAGCCCTGTTCCCCCATGGCGATGGGGAGGGCGACGAAGCCCTGCTGGATCAGCGACGCCACCAGCAGGCTCAGCCCGACGACGGTCATGAACCTGCCGTCCCGCAGCACCGTCCACAGCGACACCCGACGGTCCTCCTCCGCCGCGCCGCCCGCCCCGTCCGCGCCGCCGGGCCCGCGCCGCTGCCCGGCGCGCTCGGGGCGGGACTCCGGCAGCTTGACGAACACCAGGACCGCGCACGCCAGCACCATCGCGGCCTCGGAGAAGAACAGCAGGTGGTAGCTGTACTTGGCGATGAGCCCGGCGGCCGTGGAGGAGATGGCGAACCCGAGGTTGATCGCCCAGTAGTTGAGCGCGAACGCGCGCACCCGGTCCTCGGGCCGGACCAGGTCCGCGATCATCGCCTGGACGGCGGGCCGGGAGCCGGCGGTGGACATCCCGACGACCCCGGCGACGGCCGCGATGGCCACCGGATGCGTCACCAGGCTGAGCGCCGCGACGGACGCGGCGGTCGACAGCTGCGCGAGCAGCAGGGTGGGCCGCCGCCCGAGCCGGTCGGTCAGCACGCCCGCGCCGATGGACGCCACCACCCCGCCCGCGCCGTACAGCGCGCCCACCAGACCGGCGTACGACGCCGAGTAGCCGCGCTCGACGGTCAGATAGAGCGCCAGGAAGGTGGCGACGAACGACCCCAGGCGGTTGACGAGCGTGCTCGTCCACAGCCACCAGAACGCGCGCGGCAGCCCGCCCACGCTCTCGGACAGGCCCCGCCCGATGCTGCGGAGCGCCAGCCCCGGCACGCCCGACATCCCTGCAGCCATGGTGCGCCCCCCTGACAAGACCGAGCGGTAAGTGGCGAACTGCCGATGCGTAAATTACGCACGGCGTCCGGGAGCGTGCCATCCGATTAGCAGACACCGTCAATCAGCGCGTGCCCGCACACCCAGTAGGCTCGGTGGCATGGCCGACGCACCGTACAAGCTGATCCTCCTCCGCCACGGAGAGAGCGACTGGAACGCGAAGAACCTGTTCACCGGCTGGGTGGACGTCAATCTCACCGACAAGGGCGAGAAGGAGGCGGTCCGCGGCGGCGAGCTGCTCAAGGACGCCGGCCTGCTGCCCGATGTCGTGCACACCTCCGTCCAGAAGCGCGCCATCCGCACGGCGCAGCTCGGCCTGGAGGCCGCCGACCGGCACTGGATCCCGGTGCACCGCTCCTGGCGGCTGAACGAGCGGCACTACGGCGCGCTCCAGGGCAAGGACAAGGCGCAGGTCCGCGACGAGTACGGCGAGGAGCAGTTCATGCTCTGGCGCCGCTCCTACGACACCCCGCCGCCCGAGCTGGCGGACGGCGCCGAGTTCTCGCAGAGCGACGACCCGCGCTACGCCGGGATCCCCGGCGAGCTGCGCCCCCGCACCGAGTGCCTGAAGGACGTCGTCGTCCGGATGCTGCCCTACTGGTACGACGGCATCATCCCGGACCTGCTGGCGGGCCGCACCGTCCTGGTCGCCGCGCACGGCAACAGCCTGCGTGCCCTCGTCAAGCACCTGGACGGCATCTCCGACGAGGAGATCTCGGGCCTCAACATCCCCACCGGCATCCCGCTCGCCTACGAGCTGGACGCCGACTTCCGCCCCGTCCGCACCGGCGGCACCTACCTCGACCCGGAAGCGGCGAAGGCGGCCATCGAGGCCGTCAAGAACCAGGGCAAGAAGAAGTAGGGCAAGAAGAAGCAGGGCTTCCGGGGCGGGAGGCAGGCGGGAGGCAGGCG
>NZ_JAAKZZ010000345.1 GCF_011045075.1 Streptomyces boncukensis | reverse complement strand
GGGCGGTCTGCGCGGGAAGCCGGTCGGCGTGGTGGACCCGGTCGGCGTGGAACACCGTCAGATCGCGCAGGTCCGGCAGCGCCGCCAGCGGTGCCAGGTCGACGTCCCCGCGCGGCCCGCCCAGCTTGAGCTTCTGCAGGCCGGGGAACAGCCGGACGACGTGCTCCAGGTCCACCGGAGCGCCGACCACGTGCAGCGCCGGGAGGCGGGGCAGCGCCGCCGAGGGGGCAGGCGGTGCGCCGAGGTGCTCCGCATCCAGGATGAGCTCCTCCAGGTGCGGAAGGTCCCGCAGCGCTGCCCAGTCCGCGCCGGTGAGCCGGAGATCCGTGCCGTGCAGGTTGACCAGTTCCAGCTCCGGGTGGTCCGCGATCCCGGTCAAGCCGGCCACTCCCGTGGTCGGAAGGTAGAGCGTGACGAGCGCACCGGAGCGGGGAAGCTCCCCGAAGCCGGGCCAGAGCGTGTCGCCCCGCAGCACGAGCGTGCGGAGCCGGTGCAGTTCGCCGAGCCCTCGCAGCCGCTCCGCCTGGGCGCCGAAGTCCCACAGCCACAGGCCGGTGGCGAGCGGCGCCAGCGGCGCCAGGTCGGTGACGTGCGGGCACCGCCGCAGGTCGACCGCCATCAGATGCGGGAAGGCGTGCAGAAAGTCCAGCTCGCCGATCTGGTCGTTGTCCGCGAGGGTGAGCGCCGTGATCTGCTCCGGGTCCAGGGCGCCGGTGATCTGCGCGGGGGTGAAGGCACCGGTCAGCGAGACGCGGGGGTGGCCTCTCATCCGGCTCAGATGGTCCAGCTCGTCGGCCGAGCGCACGGTGATGTACCCGGCCGAGGCGCCGGCCAGATGGCGGACGATGTCCCGCGCGTAGGCGTCCGTGTCGAAGCGGTCCCAGCGCTGCCCCAGGTGGGGGAGCGCGGGCCGGGCGGTGCGGTAGCGGGTGAGCAGGCCCAGCGCCGCGTCGCCGCCGATCTCCGACGCCGTCTGGGCGACGGCGGACACCTCGTCGGCCTCCAGCCCCTCCGGTCCGGGCAGTAACTCCAGCACCACCGGGCCCACCTCGGCCAGCTCCTTCGCCTCGTCCGCGCTGCGCGGCGGGATCAGCTCGCGGGCCCGGTCCTCCACGGCGCTGCGTACCGCCGGGTCCAGCTTGGTGGCGTGCTCCAGGCACGCCATGGCCAGCAGGTGCAGCCGGGTGCGGTACTGCGGCTCCCCGTCGCCCCGCTCGACCAGTCCGCGCAGCAGCCTGCCGCGCTCGTCAGGACGGGCGTGCGCGACGGCCATCCGCAGCACGTCCTCCCACTGGTCGACATGGGCATGCTGGACGAGCAGGTCGAAGTCGCGCTCCTCGACGGCCGCGCGGGCGCCCAGGTAGTCCTGGAAGGTGCGGTGCACGAAGTCGACCCGCCCGGCGGCCGGTTCGCGCAGCAGTCCGGAGCGTATGAGCAGATGGCGGAAGACCTCCTCCACGGAGCCCTGTCCGGCGGCGTGCGGCATGGCGGGCAGGACGCGCGCCAGCAGCCCGTGCGCGTCCTCCTGCGCCATCTCCGAGCGGCCGTTGCGGATGAGCCAGTAGGCGAGCTTCTGCAACAGCTCGACCTGCGACTCCTCGTCCAGCTCGATGGCGCCCGCCCGGTGCATGTCCCGCTCGCGGTCCCGCCGCTCCAGCAGCATGCTCAGCGCCGCGTCGTACAGCGCCTTGCGCCCGCGTGGCAGAAAGCCCCGCCGCTCGCGGTGCAGGGCGCAGATCAGCCCGCACATCAGGGGGTTGGTGGCCAGCCGCGCCAGGTCCGGCTTGGCGCGGACGGACGCCACCAGGTCGTCGGCCAGCCCCTGCCCCGCCCGCGCCGCCTGGTGCCAGCGGCGTACGAACACCTCGACGTCCGCGGGCCGCATCGGGGAGAGGGACAGCTCGGTGAAGTCGTCCGTGCCCAGCCAGTGCTCGCGCACCGCCGACGGCCGGGAGGTGACCAGGAAGAGGTTGCCGGGGAAGGCGGAGAGCAGGTCGCGCAGCCAGCGCCGGGTGTGCTCGCGCTCGTACGCGGGGACCTCGTCGATGCCGTCCACCAGCAGCACGCCGCGCCCCGCCGCCAGCACCCGGTCCGCCCAGCCGGGCGGCTGGGAGCCGGACAGCGGGGAGGTGACGGCGGAGAGGAAGCCCGCCGGGACGGGAAGCCGCTCTCCGGCGCGGGTGAGGGTGCGCAGCGGCAGCACGAAGGGCACGCGGCCCACGAGGTGCGCCAGCCGGCCCGTCAGCTCCTCCTGCCGCGCCGTGGTGACGGCGAGCCACTGGACGAGCGTCGTCTTGCCGGACCCCGCGATGCCGCGCAGCAGCACCCGGCGGTGCCCGGCGAGGGCCTGCTCGACGGGGCGCGGGTCGGCGGGCGCTGCGCGCCCGTCCGGGGCGTCGGGGGTGTCCGCGGCCTCCGGCGGCCCGTCGGCAGCGGACCGCGCCTCCAGGCTCAGATAGGCGGCGTCCAGCGGCCACTCGTGGGCCTCGCGCAGGTCGATGCCGTAGATCGTCACCCTGCCGTGCTTGGCCGCGAGGTGCCGCGCGTACTGCCGCTCGAACGCCGCGTCCTGCGCGGACTGGGACGGCAGGCGGTCGATGAGCACGTCGACCAGGGTGACGATTTCGCGGAGCCGCTGGGACTGCGCGGCGAGGCTCCGGGCGACGAAGGTGGACCGCTGGGTGAAGAAGTTCAGGACGTGCAGACAGGCGGTGTGCAGCACGCGGTGGTAGAGCGCCGCCTCGTCCTCATCGCCGTCGTCCAGCGGCACGCCGACGTGCGCCGCGGCCCGCTCGTGCAGCGCGCGGGCGAACCGCACATGGCCCATGGCGACGGCGTCCACGTCCGTCAGCTCCGTCTCGCCGAGGCCGCTCAGGGCGCGGGTGACGCGCTCCGCGACCCGGTCGCACACGCCGGCCTCCGGCGCCTCGTGCGGGCCCAGGTCGCGCGCCGCGCGCCGTACCAGCTCCTCCGCGACCCTGAGCAGGTCCGGCTCGGTGAGCGTACGCTTCTCGCCCCGGAACGACACCAGTCCGGACACCCGAACCGGCCGGTCCACGAGCCCGGCGCCCGGCCCCTCCGTGACGAACAGCCGCTTGACCAGCGGCCCCACGACACTGGACGCGAGTCGCGCCCCGACGACGGCGGCATCCATCGGCTCCTCCGCTCCCCTCGCGCGTATGTGCGTTCGCTCCCGCTCGCCCAAAACGGCTTGCGGCGCCGTGCGGGTTCCGGATATCTCCCTCCCAGAGACAAAGGAGAAACGCGATGACCACCCGTCTCGGTTCGCTCGACGAGTTCTGCTGGATGGATGTGAAGACCGCGGACATCCCCGGCACCACCGCCTTCTTCGAGGCGGTGCTGGGCTGGCGGTCCGCCGTGGACGAGAGCGACTGGCGGCGGGCCGTCAAACTCTCCCTGGACGGCCGCCCGGTCGGCGGTGTGAGCGATCTGGCCAGCCCCGTCTATCCGCCCGGCACACCGCCGCACATCGCCTTCTATCTGGCGGTCGACGACGTCGACGCGCGCGCCGAGGTGGCCACCGCGAACGGCGCCCACCTGGTCGTGCCGCCCTTCACCGCCGGGGACCAGGGGAGGATCGCGACGCTGATCGACCCGGTGGGCGCCGCGTTCTCGCTGTGGCAGGCCGACGCGTCCACCGGATGGGAGTTCCCCGCCGGTCTGACGGGCGTGCCGCACCGGGTGGTGCTGCCCTCCGAGCAGCCCGACAAGGCCCGCCACTTCTACCGGGACACGCTGGGCGTCACGCTGGAGTGCGCGGAGTTCGCCGCGGCGTACGGACGGGTGCCCCAGTGGGAGCTCGCGGTCCTCGCCGGCGACCCGGACGACCTCGCCTCGCGGGTGCGCGCGCACGGCGCGGGCCAGGCCGTGTGGTCCACCGGCGACACGGGAGAGGCGTATCTGCGGGTGGGCACGGAGGAAGGACTGACCGTCAGGTGCGTTCCCGCGGACCGTGCGGGCTGAGGGAGACGGTGCGGAGTTCCGGGAAGACGGCCCGCCAGGCGTCGGGGTCCACCTGCTCCCCTGCGGCCTCGTGCGCGGGCAGCCAGAGGTGGCGCACGCGGCGGGCGTCCAGGTGTTCCGCCACGGCCTCGGGGGACGCGGGCCACCACAGCTGCACGCGCGACTGGCGATCCAGCGCGCGCAGCACGTCCAGATGGGTCGCCGAGTAGGCCGTGAAGTACAGGTCGCTCGCGTCCAGATGGGCGAGGATCTGCGCGGCGTACGCGTGCGTGTCGAAGCGGAACCAGGCCCAGGCGAGCTGACGGCGTACGTTCAGCGACGGATGCCCGCGAAAGCGGGCGAGGACGGGCAGCGCCGCGTCGGTCGCGATGAGCGAGGCGGCGACCACAGCGGTCGCGCACTCCGCAGGAGAGAGCCCCTCCGGGCCGGGCAGCAGCTCCAGCAGCACGGGTCCGGCCGCCGCGAGCTCCGGCCGGGAGACGGAACCGTCCAGCGGCAGGCGGCGGGCGGCACCGGAGAGCACCCGCTCCCGCACGCCGGGCGCCAGCTCGGTGGCCTGGTCCAGGCAGGAGGCCGCCAGCAGCAGCTGCCGCGGCTGTTCCGTCCGCACGAGCGCCTCCAGGATCCGCGCCCGCTCCGCGGGCCGCGCCAGCGCCACCGCCATGCGGAGCACGTCGTCCCACTGGTCGCGGTGCGCGTTGTCGGTCAGCAGCGGGAAGTCGCCCTCCTCCACCGCCGCCTTGGCGGCCAGATAGTCCTGGAAGGTGCGGTGGACGAAGTCCACCCTGCCGTCCGCCGGTTCGCGCAGCAGCCCGGAACGCTCCAGCAGACAGCGGTAGACCCGCTCGGGCCCGGCGTCCACATGCGCCATGTTCACCAGTGCGCGCTCCAGCTGCCCCACCGCGTCCGGCCGTTCCAGCTCCGCGCGGTCGTTCCTGAGCAGCCAGTGGGCGAGCTTCTGCAGGAGCTGGATCTGCGTCTCCTTCGAGAGCCGCAGACCGTCCGCCACGCCCCGCTCCACATCCCGCCGTTCCAGCAGCATGCTCAGCGCCGCCTCGTAGAGGTCCTTGCGCCCGTGCGGCAGGAAGCCGCGCCGCTCGCGGTGGAGAGCGCACAGCAGGCCGCACATCAGCGGGTTGACCGCGAGCCTGCCGAGCGCCGGTATCCGGCGGATGGCGTCCAGCAGGGAGGTCGCCTGCTCCTGGCCCGCGTGCGCCGCCGCGTGCCACCGCCGTACGAACTCCACCACGCCGGAGCCCGACAGGGGCGCCAGGGAGAACTCCGCGAAGTCCTCGCCCTCCAGCCAGCTCTCCCGCACGGCGGACGGGCGGGCCGTCACCAGCCAGAGGTTGCCGGGATAGTCGCCCAGCAGCTCGCGCATCCAGCGGCGCACCGCTTCCCGTTCGGCCTGCGGGATCTCGTCGACACCGTCGACCAGCAGCAGTCCGCGGCCGGCGCGCAGCACCCGGTTCGCCCAGCCGTCCGGCTGCTCGCCCGCGATGGAGCTGCGTACCGCCGACAGGAACTCGTCGGGGGTGGGCAGCCCGCCCTGCCGCACGATGCGGCGCAGCGGCAGGACGAAGGGAACGCGGCCCGCCAGATGGCCCATGCGACTCCCCGGCCCGGACGTGGCCGCCGTCACCGCCAGCCACTGCACCAGCGTCGACTTGCCGGACCCCGCGGCGCCGCGCAGGAGCACCCGGTGCGGCCCGGCCAGCGCCTCATCGGCCGGCACCGGCGCGGTCGCGCCGTCGTCCCCCGCCGTCTGGAGGGAGACGTACGCCGCCTCCAGCCGCCACTCGCGGGCCTGCTGGAGGTCGAGGCCGTAGATGGTCAGCTCCCCGTGCCTGCGGGCGATGTGCTCGGCGTAGCCGCGCTCGAACTCCAGGTCCCGCGCGAGGGGGGCCGGAATGCGGGCGGCCAGCCGGTCCGCCGTCTCGGCCACCCGTTCCAGGGCGCGCGTCTGCTCCACCAGGGTGCGCGGTACGAAGGTCGTGCGCCGGGTGAAGAACTCCACGATGTGCGTGCAGGCCAGCCGCAGCAGCGGACGGAGGCGGTCCTGGGCCGCCTCGGACAGCCCGGACGGGCAGGCGAGCCGGGCGGCCAGGCCCTCCGGTCCCAGCCGTACGGCCTGGATGTCGTCCATGTCGAGGTCGCCGAGGCTGTGCAGGGCGGCCGCCAGCGCCTCGGTGACCTCGCGCCGGGTCTCCGCGTCGGGCGCCTCCGCCGGGCCGCCCGACTCGGCGGCCCGGCGGACGATGTCGGCGGCGAGCCGGTGCAGGTCCCGCTCCGTCAGAGTGCGCTGCTCGCCCCGGAAGGAGACCCGCCGGGACATCCGTACCGGATCGCCGGCCAGCCCCGCGCCGGGCCCCTCCGGCGTGAAGAGCTTTCTGACCAGCGGGGCGAGGGCGCTCGTGGCGAGGCGCGCGGCGGCGGTCGACGGCTCCATGGCGGGATCCTAGGGCCTTGGGTGGGCCCGGTCCCGGTCCGGCGAGCTCCGCCGGTGACGGCGTTCACAGCGCCGGGCCCGTACGCCGTGAGCTCCCGCACAGATCAACTCAGGGGTACGAGACGCGGTAGGAGCGCGGCGGGCACAGGGCGCGGAGGGGGCCCCGCACACGCCCCACGGAGCCGGTGGGGAGTGAGATGCGGCACTCCGCACCCTACGTAGGCATTTAGTAGTTCTCCGGGCTGTTGCTGCTTGATGTCCGCTTTCGCGCCGGTTACCCATGTAGATCGCCCAGTCAGGGCGAGAGTCTCCCGCATCCACACCGGAGGTAGCACCCGTATGTCACAGTCCTGGACCACCAACAGCGTCGCGGCCAGGGCGGCGGTTCTCGTCGCCGGGCTCGGCGCGTCGATGGCCCTGGGGGCGGGCGTCGCGGCGGCGGGCGCGCCGGCCGCCGGGGGCGGGCTCTCGCCCGCCGATCTGGCGTCGGAGCTGGCCGACTCGACGCAGCGCCAGGCGGACCGCGCCCAGGCTGCCGCCGCGCAGCAGGCGAAGGCCGCCGCCGAGCGGAAGAAGCGCGCTGCGGAGAAGGCGTCCCGGGACGCGGTCCGCAAGGCGCGTTCGTGGGTCAAGCCGATACCCGGGAAGTACAAGCTGACCGCGTCCTTCGGCAACAGCGGCGGACGCTGGGCGCACAAGCACTCGGGGCAGGACTTCGCCGTGCCGGTCGGCACGGACGTGCACGCCGTGCACGGCGGCACCGTCGTCAAGGCGGGCGGCAACGGCGCGGGCGACGGCCCCGCGTACGGCAAAGCGATCGTGATCCGGCACGCCAACGGCACGTACTCGCAGTACGCGCACCTGTCCGGCATCAAGGTGAGCGCCGGGCAGCAGGTGAAGACCGGGCAGAAGGTCGGCGACTCCGGCAACACCGGCAACTCGTCCGGCCCGCATCTGCACTTCGAGATCCGGAACACCCCGGACTACGGCTCCGGCGTCGACCCCGTGCGCGCCATGCGCACCCACGGCGTCGGCTTCTGACGCCGCTGAACGGCGGCGGAACCCGCCCGAATGCCGCGCCCGGCAGCGGCGCGGCATTCGGGAATCGCCCCTCGGGGAGGGCGAGGGTGTCAGTCCGCTCCCCGGTGCGCCGATGTGACCAGCTCCTGGGCGACCTCCAGCGCGGCCTTGCGCTTCTCCTCCTGATCGGCGTCCACGTCAGCGAGGGTGAACAGGCTGGCGTGCATCGTGAACAGCGCGCTGGAGCAGCGCACCTGGTCGGCGAGCGGCGCGTCCTTGTCCCGGATGAGGTCGAGCAGGCTGAAGACGCGCTGCTTGGCGTCGTCGCCGATCTTGAGGTCGCGGAGCGTCGCCTGGTTCTCCTGCATGAAGCGGAAGAGCGGGGTGGCCTGGAGGATCAGCTCGCTGTACCTGCGCATGATCTCCAGCTTGGTCTCCAGGGTGCTGGGCTGGTGCCGGGCCCACTCGATCAGCTCGGCGTAGGGCTTTTTGCTGTAGTCCTCGAAGGCGCTGGTGAGAATGTCCTCTTTTGTCTTGAAGTGGTAATAGAGTGCCGCCTTGGTGACGCCCAGCCGCTCGGAGATCTCCCTGAGCGAGGTCTTTTCGTACCCCTGCTCGGCGAACAGCTCCAGGGCGACGTCCTGGATTCGCTGGCGGGTGTTTCCCCTGCTCATGACCTTCTCCTAAACTTACTTGACGCCCGGCTAGCTCGGGGCCTACCGTCTTCATCGTACTCAACTAGCCGGGCGGCAAGTAAGGGGATGGGCCGCATGAGCACGGACGGAAAGCTGGAAGGCGCCGGAAGCGGCGCGGGCGGGGGCGGGGAGGC
>NZ_JAAKZZ010000344.1 GCF_011045075.1 Streptomyces boncukensis | reverse complement strand
TCCCGGCGCGGACTGCGACAGCAGCTCCGCGTGCAGGGTGCGGAGTTCGGCGCCCGGGTCGGCGCCCAGGCGGCTCGCCATGTCCTTGCGTACGGCCTCGTACGCGGTCAGCGCCTCCGCCGTCCGTCCGCTGTCGCGCAGGGCGCGGAGGAACAGCGCCTGCAGCGGCTCGTCCAGCGGGCGCTCGGCGGCCTGTTCGCGCAGCTCCGGCAGGATCGCGGCGGCGCGGCCGAGCGCCAGTTCGGCGGCGAGGCGGCGCTGGAGCGCTGCGGTCCGCCGGCCCTCGGCGCGGGCTGCGGCGGAGGTGCGGTCCGGCAGGTCGGCGAGGGCCGGGCCGCGCCAGAGCGCGAGGGCCTCGCGGAGGGTGGCGGCTGCCGTGGCCGGGTCGCCCGCTTCGAGGGCGCGTTCGCCCTCCTGGGCCAGGCGCTGGAAGCGGAACAGGTCGATGTCGTCGGGCTCGGCGCAGAGGCGGTAGCCGCCGGGGCCGGACTGGACCGCCTCCTTGCCGAGGGCCCGGCGGAGCCGTCCGACGAGCGCCTGGAGGGCGGCCGGGGCGTTGTCGGGGAGGGCCTCGGGCGTGCTGTCGGCGTCCGCCCACACCTCGCCGATCAGGGTTTCCGGAGGGACGGGCGCGGGGTTCTCGGCGTGCAGCGCGAGCGCGGCGAGCAGGGAACGGAGCCGCTGGCCGCCCAGGGGGAGGGGGCTGCCGGTGGTGTCCCGTACTTCGGTCGGGCCCAGGATGAGATACCGCACCGTGCCATTGTCCCTGGCACGGGTGATTCTCCCGCCCCATTTTTCGGGGCGGGCGGCCCGGTCGCGCACCGCCCCGGGGCCGTGACCGGGCGGAGCGCTTCCTCCTACAGCGCGGGGCGTTGCTGGGCGGGGGCCACTCCGGCGGTCGCGGCGCGGCGCCGCGCGGGGGCTGCGCCGCCGGTCCAGCAGGTGCCGCGGCGCGCCAGCAGGCGGGCCAGCCACAGCTCCATCGACACCAGGTCGGCGAGTCCGTCCAGCGGGAGGGGCTCGCCCCGGGCCGCCGCTCCTATCGCCTTGCGTACGGTCCGCGCCTCCACCAGCCCCGCGTCGGCCAGCAGCGGGGCGGCGAAGAGCTGCATCAGGTCGTCGGCGGCCAGCCGCAGGCCCGCGCGGACCGAGGCGGTGTGACCGGTGTGCGAGGGCGCGCCCCAGCCGGGCGGCAGTTCGTGGACGCCCGCGCCCGCGAGCGCCGCGCGCAGTACGGAGGCCCGCGCCCCGGGGCGTACGCGGAGCGCCTCGGGGAGGTCCCGGGAGGCGCGTACCACTTGGTTGTCGTAGAACGGCGCGTGCAGCCGCTGGTTGCGGATCTCCACGGCCTGTTCGAAGACCCGGTGGTCGGCGGCGCGGCGGGCGAGCGCAGCGCGCGCACGGCGTTCGCCGGGGCGTTCGATCGTGGGGCGGGACTGGGCCGCGGCCTCCAGGCGGAGCGAGACCTCGGCGAGCGCCTCGCCCGTCAGCCAGCGCGCGGCGGGCCCGGGGCGGCACCAGGTGAGCGCGGCGACGGAGGCGTCGACGGCGCTGTCGCCCGCGCCGTCCGTCCAGCCGCCGTCCCGCTCCCGGAAGCTGCCGTCGCGCAGCTGCGCCGCGGTCTCCTCGACGCCCTCCCGGTAGGGCGTACGGGCGAGCCGGCGCGCGGCGCGGTAGATCGTGACCGGCACCAGCAGCGAGCGGCTGGGGACGGTGCCCTCGGACTTGGCGAGCGCCGCAACCGGCCGGACGAGGTGCCGGCGGCGCCGGTCCAGCAGCAGGTCGGCCAGCCGCGCCGGGTGGGCGTCCAGGACGTGGCGGGCGCCGAGGCCGAGGAAGTGGTCGGCGCTGCCGGCCGAGAGCCGATAGCGGTGCCGCTCGGAGGTGATCAGGGAGGGGCCCGGCTCGTCGGTGAGCGGGCCGCTGGCGAGATCGGCGTACGGGAGGACCTCGTCGTCGCCGGTGACGACGACGTGGTGCAGCCGCGGGCTCTCGCCGATGGCGCGGGCGCGCTCCAGCTCCTCCTGCTTGCCCTCGCTGACGGCCAGGTCGTTGTAGGTGACGGCCAGCAGCCGCTCGCCCGCGCCGGAGGCGCCCATCCCGAAGACGGTGCCGGGCATGCCGGGCAGTCCGGAAGCGAGCAGCGCGAGGGTGCCGGAGGCGGCGCCTCCGGACAGGTCGGCGCCGATGCCGGGCGCCGGTCCGCCGCGGGCCGCGCGCCGGTCGGCGGGCCCCATGCCGGGGACCGGTCCGGGGTCGCGTTCGTCGAAGTCGTGCTCGGCGGCGTGCCGCGGGGCGGCGAAGCGGGCCCGTACGGCCTCCACGAGCGCGTCCCGCACGCCCGCCACCGCCTCCTCGGCGGCGACCGGCGGGGCGCCGACGACGAGCGAGGAGGCGGGCTCATAGCTGGCGATCTCGCGGCTGCCGCCCTCGCGGATGATCAGCGCGTGGCCGGGCGGCACCCGCCGCACCCCGGCGAACGGGGTGCCGTCGCCGAGCGCTTCGGGCGCGTCCGGGCAGGCGAGCCGGGCCGCGAGATGGCCGACGTCGAGCTGGGCCTCGATCAGGTCGGCGAGCGGGAGGGCCGCCGTGGCGTAGGCGGTGCCGCCGGCCCAGGGGGCGTAGAAGACGGGCCGGGCGCCCGCCAGATCGGCGGGGATGGTCAGACGGCGGCCGATGCACGCGACGGCGGTGTAGCTACCGGGCCAGGAGGTGAGCTGGCGAAACGCTCCGCCGCGCGCGGCGACCAGGCCGAGCCGCAGCTCCTCGTCGGAGGCGCCGCAGCAGCCGAAGACGGCGAGCCGCAGGTGCGGTTCGGCCTCGACGACGCGCACCTCGTCGGGCCGCCAGTCGCCGACGGCCCACAGCGGGTCCGGGTCGCCCCACAGCGGCTGGGCGCCGACGGGCTGCAGCGCCTCGCCCTCGTCGCCGTACGGCACGCCCTCGCCGTACGGGCCGTTCGGGCCGTAGGGGACACCGTCGAGGCCGAAGCCGCTGTACGGGTCTCGGGGCCCCGGGCCCGGCCCGCCCGAGGCGGCCGGTCTGCCCTGTCTGCCCTGTCTACCCGGTCTGCCCGGTCCGCCCGGTCCCCCTGGTCCTCCCGGTCCTCCTGGCTCGCCGGGTCCGCCGGGTCCGCCGGGTCCGCCCGCTGCGTGGGGTCCCGCCGCGGCGCTGCTCCACCCCACCAACCAACGCATCGCCGCCCGCCTTCTCGGCCCGAACGCCGTGTGAATGCCGCCTGGGTGCCCTTTGAGAGCTGTGTCGTTGCGGCCATGGTGCCACGAGAGTGGCGCGCGGGAGTCGGGCGAGGGGCGCTGGCCATCGGAAAACACGCGGGTGTTCACCACCCCCGGAGCGCCGGGGGCGCGCCCTGCCGCGCCGGAGCGCGCTGGCGCATATACCGGGGGCGTCCGCTTCTGGCACCGCACAGCCGTCCGAGGATGGACCGATGACTTTCGGCCAAAAATGGCGAACACACACGCGACATGAAGCGCCCGGAATGCGGGTATGCCCTAGAGGTGTCCGGCGGATCCACGGATCGTGTGTGCCCGGCATCGGGGCTGCGCTCGCCGGCCCTGCTCCCGCAAGGCGCCGACTCAGAACCGGGCTCAGGGCGTCCTTTCAGCCCGGGAGGCATGACCGCCCCCCGGGCCGAACCGCCGCCCGCGGGGAATGAGACGGCGGTGTCCCCCAGCCCACTGAACCCTGTGCAGCGGGCCGACCCACGCAGGTCCCATGGAAGCGCTCCCGGTGAGGGCGGCACAGGCGCATTTGCGGGCGCACGGCCACACACCCGGAGCACACCTCTCCCATGTTTTCGCACACGATTCCGGCCGCGGCGCGCGATGGCGCGGGCGGTTGGCACGTGACCCGTGCACGTACACGCGTACGGACATAGATCCCGCCATCCGGGAGGACGCCCCTTAACGGTAGGGATGCATCGAACTACGCTGGGTTGGCAGTGCTTCCCGCGCGCCGCCGTGCGCGCATTCGGGAGGGGGCCCCGCGCCCGGGCGCGGGGTGGTCGTCGGTGTGTCAGGGGTGCGCATGTCCAGGGAGTCACGCGGGCCGAATGAGAAGCTCGGCACCGTCCTCGCCCTCGCAGGAATCAGCAACGCGGGACTCGCCCGCAGGGTCAACGACCTCGGGGCACAACGCGGTCTGACGCTCCGGTACGACAAGACCTCCGTGGCGCGCTGGGTCTCCAAGGGGATGGTCCCGCAGGGAGCGGCGCCGCATCTGATCGCCGCGGCCATCGGCAGCAAGCTGGGCCGCCCGGTGCCGCTGCACGAGATCGGCCTCGCGGACGCCGACCCGACGCCCGAGGTCGGGCTCGCCTTCCCGCGCGAGGTGAGCGCGGCGGTGAAGTCGGCCACCGATCTGTACCGGCTGGACCTGGCCGGGCGGCGCGGGGGCGGCAGCATATGGCAGTCGCTGGCGGGCTCCTTCGCGGTGAGCGCGTACGCGACGCCGACCTCGCGGTGGTTGATAACCCCCGTCGACAGCTCGGTGGCCCGGGACGAGGCGATGGCGACGGGCGTCAGCAGCCGCCTCACCCCCTTCGCCGACGGCCACGATGTGCACGGCCCCGAAGGGGAGGCGCACCCGAACGGCAGCGGCGCGATCGCGGGCCGCGGCCGGGACCCCCGGGACCCCCGGGACGACGAGGGCATCAGCGTCCCGCTCCGGGTCGGCCACAGCGATGTCTCCAAGCTCCGCGAGGCGGCCGACGAGGCCCGCCGCTGGGACTCCAAGTACGGCGGAGGGGACTGGCGTTCGTCCATGGTCCCCGAGTGCCTGCGGGTGGACGCGGCCCCGCTGCTCCTCGGCGCGTACACCGACGAGGTGGGCCGCTCCCTGTTCGGCGCCACCGCCGAACTCACCCGGCTCGCCGGCTGGATGGCCTTCGACACCGGCCAGCAGGAGGCCGCCCAGCGGTACTACATCCAGGCGCTGCGGCTGGCCCGCGCCGCGGCGGACGTGCCGCTCGGCGGCTATGTCCTGGCGTCGATGTCCCTGCAGGCGACGTACCGCGGCTTCGCGGACGAGGGTGTGGACTTGGCGCAGGCCGCGCTGGAGCGCAACCGCGGGCTGGCCACGGCCCGCACCATGAGCTTCTTCCAGCTGGTGGAGGCCAGAGCCCACGCGAAGGCGAACGACGCACAGGCGTGCGCCGCCTCGCTGGCCACCGCCGAGAGCTGGCTGGAGCGCTCGCGCGGCGGCGACACCGACCCCAGCTGGCTCGACTTCTACTCGTACGACAGACTCGCGGCCGACGCCGCCGAGTGCTACCGCGATCTCAAGGCCCCGCGCCAGGTACGCCGCTTCACGGAGAAGGCGCTGTCGCGTCCGACGGAGGAGTTCGTGCGCTCGCACGGGCTGAGACTCGTGGTCTCCGCCGTAGCCGAACTGGAGTCGGGAAACCTGGACGCGGCGTGCGCGGCGGGCACGCGCGCCGTGGAGGTCGCCGGACGCATCTCGTCCGCGCGGACCACGGAGTACGTCCGCGATCTGCTCAACCGCCTGGAGCCGTACGGGGACGAACCCCGGGTCGCGGAGCTGCGGGAGCGGGCCAGGCCGCTGCTGGTGGCCCCGGCGTGACGGCCGGTGGCGCCGGCGTGACGCGAGCCGCAGCCTTTTGCCGGTGGGCCGGGTCATGATGGGAAGCGTGTCCACCACCTCCCGAGGACCTCGAAGAGCGCCCGCCTCCCGAACGGCGGACGGCGCCGTGCCGTACGACGCCGAGGTGCTGGTGATCGGCGCCGGCATCGTCGGCCTGTCGACCGCGTACGCGCTGACGCGTGCCGTGCCGGGCACGCGGGTGACCGTCCTGGAGAAGGAGCCGGGCCCGGCCCGGCACCAGTCCGGGCGCAACAGCGGCGTGATCCACAGCGGGATCTACTACCCCCCGGGCTCGCTCAAGGCGAGGTTCGCGCTCAGCGGCTCGGCCGAGATGGCCAAGTTCTGCGCGGAGCACGCCATTCCGTATGAGCTGACGGGCAAGCTCATCGTGGCCACCGAGCGCGCTGAGCTGCCCCGGCTGCACGCCCTGATCCAGCGCGGCCGGCAGCACGGGCTGCCGGTGCGGGAGCTGGGTCCGGCGCAGATCGCGGAGCGCGAGCCGCATGTGCGGGGGCTGGCGGCCATCCACGTCGGGACGACGGGCGTCTGCGACTTCGCCGAGGTGGCCCGCCATCTGGCCCGGCTCACCAGCGCGGCGGGCGGCGAGCTGCGCTACGGGCCGGGCGCCGAGGTGACGGCGGTGGACCGCCGCGCCGGGCGCGGCGTGGCGGTGCGCACGGCCGACGGCAGCGTGCTGCGGGCCCGCGTCCTGATCAACTGCGCGGGGCTGCACAGCGACCGCGTCGCCCGGCTCGCCGGGGACGAGCCCGCGGCCCGGATCCTCCCCTTCCGGGGCGAGTTCCACGTGCTGCCGCTGGAGCGCCGGGAGCTGGTGCGCGGCCTGGTCTATCCGGTGCCGGACCCGGCGTTCCCGTTCCTGGGCGTGCATCTGACGCGCGGCGTGCACGGCGACGTGCACATCGGGCCGAACGCCGTCCCGGCCCTGGCCCGCGAGGGGTACGGGTGGCGGACGGCGGGCGCGGCCGACCTGGCGGCGGCGCTGGGGTTCCCCGGAAGCTGGCGGATGGCCCGCCGCCACTGGCGGTACGGCGCGGGCGAGCTGCGCCGCTCGGTCTCGCGGCGCGCCCTCACAGAGACGGTGCGCAGGCTCCTCCCGGAGGTGGAGCCCGGCGATCTGCTGCCGGCGCCCGCCGGGGTCCGCGCACAGGCGGTGCTGCGGGACGGCACGCTGGTCGACGACTTCCTCATCGACGAGGGCCCGCACACGGTGCACGTCCTCAACGCCCCGTCCCCCGCCGCGACGGCGTCCCTCCCCATCGGCCGGGAGATCGCCCAGCGCGCCCTCGCGGCGCTGCGTCTCGTATAGGCCCTGCCAGGGCGTGCCCGGCATCGGGCCGGCGCTTGCCACCCCCGAAGGGGCGCGGGGCTGTGTCCATAGCGGCTCCGCCGCGGGGCGCGACCAGCCACGCACGCACCCGCACCCGCACCCGCACCCGCACCCTGCGACGCAACAGCAAGAGGCAGCCCCGGCCCAGCACGACCCCTCGGATCGGCTGCGCCCATGCGACCCCCGCGCTCCCCGCGCTCCCCGCGGCGGGACACCCGCGGAAACCCAGCGGAACCTAAGGGGAGTAGCACACGTAATCCCCATACATCCGCCAGGGGGCGCTGCCGGTCACGGGGATGCGGCGGACCGCTCCCTCCGCGTCGGCGGACCGCCCCCTTCCGCGCCCCCGTAAAATAAACCCACTGTGTCCGAGAAACCGTCGATGTTCCCGCACGGGAGCGGCCCCGCAGCCGACCCGGCCGGATCGCACCACGAACGCCGCATCCGCAGCTTCCAGCCCCGCCGCAGCCGGGTCACGGCCGCACAGCGCGCCGCGCTGCACCGGCTCTGGCCCCGCTGGGGCTTCGACATCGACGGCCTGCACCGCCTCGACCTGGGCGAGCTGTTCGGCGACCCGCAGCTGCCCGTCGTGCTGGAGATCGGCTTCGGCATGGGCGAGGCCACAGCGCAGATGGCGGCGGACGACCCGGAGACGGGCCTCCTCGCCGTCGACGTCCACACCCCGGGCCAGGGGAACCTGCTGCGCCTCGCCGAGGAGCAGGGCCTGACGAACGTACGGGTCGGCAACGGCGACGCCGTCATCCTGCTGCGCGAGATGATCGCCCCCGCGTCCCTGGCCGGGCTCCGCGTCTTCTTCCCCGACCCCTGGCCCAAGACCCGGCACCACAAGCGGCGGCTGATCCAGCCCGCGTTCCTGGACCTCGCCGCACCGGCGCTGCGTCCGGGCGCGCTCCTCCACTGCGCGACGGACTGGGAGGACTACGCGGAGCAGATGCTCGACGTCCTGACCGGGCACCCCCGCTTCGAGAACGTCCAGGCCGACGGCGGCTTCGCGCCCCGCCCGGCGCACCGGCCGCTCACCCGCTTCGAGGGGCAGGGCCTGGACAAGGGGCATCCGGTGTACGACCTGCTGTTCCGCCGCCTGTGACGGCTCCGGCGGCCACTGCCGGGCCCACCACAAACGCCGTACGGACATCTTGCCGAGACCGGACATGACCACATCCGGCACGCACTCGTTACTGTCGTTGGGTGCATGAGGAGGAGAGCGGCGCCCGGCGCGCGCCCGTGAACCCCGTTAACGCGGTCCCCGGCCCCCGGGAGCCCGCGCAACCGGGCGCGCCGGCGCACGCCCCGGGCC
>NZ_JAAKZZ010000343.1 GCF_011045075.1 Streptomyces boncukensis | reverse complement strand
CTCCCTCCCATCGCGCCCTGGCCTGCGAGCGCGCGGGGCTCGGGGGCGGCGGAGCTCGCCGCCTCCACCGCGTTGTCGATCAGATTGCCCAGCAGCGTCACCAGGTCCCGGGCCGGCAGCCCGGTGTCGTCCAGTGCGCTGTCCGGCGTCAGGGTCAGCTCCACCCCCCGCTCGTTCGCCTGAGCCGCCTTCCCCAGCAGCAGCGCCGCGAGCACCGGTTCGCCCACGGCGCCCACCACCCGGTCGGTCAGCTCCTGCGCCAGCTCCAGCTCCTCCGTCGCGAAGTCCACGGCCTCCTCCGTACGCCCCAGCTCGATCAGCGAGACGACGGTGTGCAGCCGGTTCGCCGCCTCGTGGGCCTGCGAGCGCAGCGCCTCCGCGAAGCCGCGCACCGAGTCGAGCTCGCCCGCGAGGGACTGGAGTTCGGTGTGGTCGCGCAGGGTGACCACGGTGCCGCGCTGCTCACCGCCGTCGACCGGCGAGGTGTTGACGACCACGACCCGCTCGGCGGTCAGATGCACCTCGTCCACCCGGGGCTCGGACGCCAGCAGCGCCCCGGTCAGCGGCCGGGGAAGGCCCAGCTCTGCCACGCTGCGCCCCACCGCGCTGTCCGCTTCGAGCCCGAGCAGCTCGCAGGCCCCGTCGTTGACGAGGGCGACGTGGCGCCGGCCGTCGAGCATCAGCAGCCCCTCGCGTACCGCGTGCAGCGTGGCCTGGTGGTAGTCGTGCATCCGGCTGAGCTCGGCGGCGTTCATACCGTGCGTATGGCGGCGCAGCCGGACGCTGGCGAGATAGGTGCCGACGGCGCCCAGCGCCAGCGCGGCCAGCGCGACGGCGATGATCCCGGTGAGCTGGCCGCGCACCTGCTCGCTGATCCGCTCGACGGTGATGCCCGCGCCGACCAGCCCGACGATCCGACCGTCCCGGTCGCGGATCGGCGCCACCGCGCGCACCGAGGGGCCGAAGGAGCCGGTGTAGGTCTCGGTGAACGTCCGCCCCTTGAGCGCCGGGCCTATGTGGCCGGAGAACCGCTTTCCGATGAGGTGCGGCCTCGGGTGCGTCCAGCGGATGCCCTTCGGGTTCATGATCGTCACCCAGGTGACGCCCGTCCCCCGGCGGACGCGCTGGGCGTAGGGCTGGAGCCGGGCCGACGGGTCGGAGGTGCCGATGGCCTCGTGGATCGAGGGCGAGTCGGCGATGGTGCGGACCGTCGCGATCGACTGGCGGCGCGCCGCGTCCTCGGCCTGGCCGCGCGCACTGACGTACGCGAGCACCGCGCCGCCCGCCACCACCAGCGTCACCAGCACCACCTGCATCGCGAACAGCTGCCCCGCCAGACTGCGGGGACGGCGGCGGTGCCGGCGGGGGGTGCGCATCCCCTCAGTCTGCCGTGGCTGAATTCATGCACGTAATGCACGTAATGGTGACGCCGGTCACGCGCCGATGCATAGTCGCCGGGACTTGTTACGAGTCGTTGACGCAATGGCGCACATACGGATCGACGAGGAGCCGGGACGTGTCAGAGAAGACACCGCAGGCGAGAGCGGAGCAGGTGAAGGCGGCGCGGACCCGGCGGGACCGGACGCACTACCTCTATATCGGCGTGATCGCGGCCGTGGTGCTGGGCGTGGTGCTGGGCTTCGCGGCGCCCGGCGTGGCGACGGAGCTGAAGCCGCTGGGAACCGGGTTCGTCGCCCTGATCAAGATGATGATCTCGCCGGTCATCTTCTGCACGATCGTACTGGGCATCGGATCCGTACGGCAGGCCGCCAAGGTCGGCGCGGTCGGCGGGCTGGCGCTCGGCTACTTCCTGCTGATGTCGCTGGTGGCGCTGGCCATCGGGCTGGCCGTCGGCAACGTCCTGGAGCCGGGCAGCGGGCTGCACATCACCGATGCGGCCCGGGACGCGGGCGCCGACCAGGCCAAGGAGGGCGGCGAGGACACCGTCGAGTTCCTGCTGGGCATCATCCCCAAGACCATGGTCTCGGCGTTCACCGAGGGAGAGGTGCTGCAGACGCTGCTGGTGGCCCTGCTCGTCGGCTTCGCGCTGCAGGCGATGGGGCGCGCGGGCGAGCCGGTGCTGCGCGGCGTCGGACATCTGCAGCGGCTGGTCTTCCGGGTGCTGGCGATGGTCATGTGGGCCGCGCCGGTGGGCGCCTTCGGCGCGATGGCGGCGGTGGTCGGGGAGACGGGCGCGGACGCGCTGAAGTCCCTGGCGGTCATCATGGTGGGCTTCTACATCACCTGCTTCCTGTTCGTGTTCGTCGTCCTCGGCCTGATCCTGCGGATCTGCACGGGCGTCAATATCTTCTCGCTGCTGAAGTATCTGGGCCGGGAGTTCCTGCTGATCCTCTCCACCTCGTCGTCCGAGTCGGCGCTGCCCCGGCTGATCGCGAAGATGGAGCACCTGGGCGTCAGCAAGCCCGTCGTCGGCATCACCGTGCCGACCGGCTACTCGTTCAACCTCGACGGCACGATGATCTACCTGACGATGGCGTCGATCTTCGTGGCCGAGGCGATGGGCGACCCGCTGTCGGTCGGCCAGCAGATCTCGCTGCTCATCTTCATGTTCATCGCGTCCAAGGGCGCGGCGGGCGTGACCGGCGCCGGGCTCGCCACCCTCGCGGGCGGCCTCCAGTCGCACCGCCCCGAACTCGTGGACGGGGTCGGACTGATCGTCGGCATCGACCGCTTCATGAGCGAGGCCCGCGCCCTGACCAACTTCGCGGGCAACGCGGTGGCGACGGTGCTGGTCGGCACCTGGACGAAGGAGATCGACCGGGAGCGCGCGGGCCAGGTGCTCGCGGGGAAGATCCCCTTCGACGAGCGGACGCTGCTGGCCGACGAGGGACACGAGCCGCACGAGTCGTCCCCGGACGCACCGGGCACCCCGGAGGCCGCCGAGACCCCAGAGGCCCCAGAGGGCCCGGACGCCCCGGAGCCCCCGGGGACCCCCGACAAGGTGAACGCCTGACCCGGCCACGGAGGGCCGTACGCATTCTCGTGCTCGGCAAGGGACCGGTAGATGCTGGGGGGAACCGCCACGGTGACCGTGTCAGGTTCCTCAGCCCTCGCTACTCGTCGCCTCATCAGCAGAGAACTCAGCAGCGAACATCTCCGTGCCCAGCGCTGCGAGCGCCTTGGCTGTGATGCGTTCGACGTCGCCTCGTTCGGCCTCCGGGAGCGCGGCGCCGCAGTGCTCCCTGGCCCGGGTAGCTGCGCCCAGGAGGCGGGCGGCCTGCACGGGTCGGTCCGCGATGACGTAGGCCCCAGCGAGCCCCTCGTGGGCGAGGGCCACAGCCCGGGGGTCGCCGCTGTCACGGGCGACGGAGAGGCCCTGGTGGTGCAGCGACATGGCCGCAGCTGCGTCACCGCGCTGTTCGGCGAGAAAGCCGAGTTCGGCGAGGAGAAGGGCGGGGCCGGGGCCGAAGTCGACCTCGCGGTGCCAGGTGAGGGTTCTACGGAGGTGCTTCTCGGCGCGGTCGAAGTCGCCCTCGCGCCGGGCTGTGAGGGCGAGACCGATTTCGGCGTGGATCTCGCCCGCTGCGTAGCCGTGTTCAGCGGCCAGTGCCATCGCCTTGCGGTGGAGCTCGGTGGCCCGAGGGAAGTCACCGGTCAGGAGGGCGACCCTGCCCAGCCCGGTGAGCCGGTCGGCGGCATCCGGCCAGAAGCCCAGTTCCTCGGCCAGCTGGAGACCATCCCGGTGCAGTCGTGCGGCGTGCGCGTAGTCGCCGGTGATCGCGGCCAGTGCCGCCAGTGGATAGGTGGTCTGCAACTGTCCCCAGCGGTCACCGAGTTCCGTGAAGAGCGCGTGGCCGTCCTCGGCGCTATGGCGCGCTGCGGCGAGGTCACCGCGCAGCAGGGCCTGCGTGGCCCGGGTGCTCTGTGCCGCGGCGATGCCCCAGACGTCGCCTGCTGAACGGAAGCCGGTCAGGGCTCGGCCCACCAGAGTCTCGCTGCGGGCCACATCGTCACCCGCACTGAGCGAGGCGTAGCCGAGGAACCATGCGGCACGTGCGCCATCGGCTTCGCTGTCGACTGTCATCTCGGGCGGATGGACCGCGTTGTTCTGTCCCTCCCCGGCCAGCAGGGTGAACCCGGCGTACCAGACGGCAGCTCGGGAACGGAGGGATGTGTGCGTGTCACCGCCGGTTTGCAGGGCTTCCCCCAGCGCTCGCCGGGCCTCGCTCAGCCGACCGCGCAGGAACCAGTACCAGGTCGAGGCGAGCGCCATGCGCAAGGCCGCGGTGGCATCCTTCCGCTGCACGGCGCGTTCCAGGACCGTGCGCAGGTTGGCGCTTTCGTGGTCGAGGCGAGTCAGCCGGCTCTGCTGCTCGGGCCCGCGGAGACGGGCTGCGGCCCGTTCGGCGAACTCGGTGTAGTAGGACTGGTGACGCCGTTCGAAGGCGTCGGACTCGCCTGCCTCTGTCAGCCGTTCACGGGCGTAGGCCGCGATCGATTCCGGCAGCCGGTAGCGACGGCTTTCGGACACGGTGACGAGTGAGCGGTCCACCAGTCGGATCAGCGAGTCGAGGACGTCCTGGCCCGTGCCGCCGCACACCGCTTCGGCTGCTTGGAGGGTGCAGCCATCGGCGAAGACGGCCAGACGGCGCAGGAGCTTTCGCTCGTCGCCGCCGAGCAGCTCCCAGCTCCAGTCGATCACCGCTCGGAGGGTGCGTTGGCGCGGTGGCACGCCGCGCCGGCCGCCGGCGAGGAGACGGAACCTGTCGTCGAGCCGGGCACACAGTTCGTGCACTCCCAGCGCACGAACCCGGGTGGCGGCCAGTTCCAGGGCCAGAGGCATGCGGTCCAGCCGGCGGCAGATCGTCGCAACGGCCTCCGCGTTGTCCTCCGTGACGGCGAATCCGGGTGCGGCGGCCGCGGCCCGCGCGGCGAACAGTTCCTCGGCGTCGGCCTGCGACAGCGGCGGCACGGTCCACACCACCTCCGCGGCCAGGCCGAGAGGCTCCCTGCTGGTGGCCAGGACGCTCAGCCCGGGTGCGGCCGCCAGGACCCGGCGCACGACGTCGGCCGCCGAGTCGACGACGTGCTCGCAGTTGTCCAGGAGCAGGAGGAGCCGCCTCGAACGCAGCGCGTCCTCCAGTCCCAGCGCCCCCTCTTCCCGTACGCCCAGGGCGGCGCTGAGCTGCTCGGCCACCTCGGTGGATCCGGCGAGCCCGACCACCCGTACGCCGTCGGGGTAGGCGTCGGCCGCGCGGCCGGCCGCCTCCTCCGCCAGGCGGGTCTTGCCCACCCCGCCGGGCCCGGTCAGTGTCACCAGCCGGTGGGTGGCGAGAAGTTCACCCAGCGCGGGCACCGCTTCCTTCCTGCCGATGAGGTCGGTCAGCGGAACCGCCGGCTCGCCATACCTCCTCTCTGGGGAGGCGGGAGGCGCCTGAAGGGCCGCATCGTGTTCGAGGATCGCCTGGTGCAGGGCGGCCAGTTCGGGGCTGGGGTCCACGCCCAGTTCGTCGGCCAGCCGCTTGCGCAATTCGTCGTACACAGACAGAGCTTCGGCCTGCCGCCCGGCCCGGTAGAGCGCACGCAGTTGGACGGCGCGCAACCGCTCCCGCAGCGGGTGGCGGGCCGACAGCTCATCCAGCTCCCCGGCCAGCATGTGGTGTTGGCCCATTTCGAGGCGGGTCTCGGCGAGCGCCTCCAGGGCGGTGAGACGCTGCTCGGCGAGGCGTTCGGCCGCGGCGCGCAGGAACTCCAGGTCACCGAGGCCGGCGAAGGCTTCCCCTGTCCACAGCTCCAACGCTTCGGTCAGCAGATCCGCCCGGGTGCGCGGGTCCTCGGTGCCGTATGCGGTGGCGGTCAGGTCGGCGAACCGGTGGGAGTCCACATCCCCGGGGCCGATTCGCAGCAGATATCCCGGAGGTCTCGACTCCACCAGCGCCTCGGCCCCGGGTTCGGCCCGCGCCAGGGCGCGGCGCAGCCGCGAGATCTTTGTCTGCAGGGCACCGGCGGGATTCCCGGGCGGCCGTCCGCCCCAAAGATCATCCACGAGTCGGTCGGCCGAGACGGGCTGCCCTGCGTGGACGAGCAGCGCGGCCAGCAGGGCACGCACCTTCGCCTCAGGGACGTCGACGGTGTGGCCGGCCCTCGTCCGGGCGGTGAGCGGGCCGAGCACCGAGAAGTACATGGCTGCAGCGTATCCGGCCAGGTGACAGCCGCCGTCCGGGGACCGACAGCGCACCGACAGAGTCCCGCCAGCGCCGGTCGGCACAGTGAGGACACGCACCGAACGAACCGTCCGGTGCAGTCAGCCGAAGAAGCAAGGAACCAGGAGTCACCTCATGTCGGAGAACGAGAGCTACGAGCAGTCCACGGTGTCGGTGATCGGCCTGGGACAGATGGGCACACGGCTCGCCCAGGCATTCCTCACCGCCGGATACACCACGACCGTATGGAACCGCTCCGCCGCAAAGGCCGACGCACTCGTCGCCCAGGGCGCCGTCCATGCGGCGAGCGTCGAAGCGGCGGTCGCCACCAGCCCCCTGGTCGTGGTCTGCCTGCCGGACTACACAACCGTGAGCGATCTGCTCGGGCCAGTGGCGCCGCGCCTGAGCGGGCGGGTCCTGGTGAACTTGACCTCCGGCACTCCGGAGGAAGCCGCCTCGATGGCCGCCTGGGCGGCCGGGCACGGCGCCGACTACCTCGACGGCGCGGCCATGAGCGGTACGCGTCTTGTCGGGCGGCCCGAGGCGCTGTTCGTCTTCAGCGGTTCCCCGGAGGCTTTCGCCTCCCACCGGCCGGTGCTGGCGAGCCTGGGCAACCCGGTCCACCTCGGCGCCGACCCGGCGCTGGCTCCGGTGTACGACACCGCGCTGTTCGGCATGGCCTGGGGTGCGCTGGCGGGCTTCTACCACGCCGTCGCCCTGGCGGGCTCGGCAGGCGTCGACCCCGCCGCCTTCGCGGCGGTGGCGACGGAACACATGCCGTTCGTCACCTCGCTGATGGCCGACCACTCCCGCCAGATCAAGAACGGCCACTTTCCGGACGACGACGGCACCGTGGAGGTGCACGCCGCAGCGATGGAGCACCTCGTGGACACCAGCCGGGCCCGCGGCCTCGGCACCGACGTACCGGAGCTGATCGGGAGCCTGCTGGATCGGGCGGTGGCCACCGGACACGGCTCCAGCGGCATCGCCGGCGTCATCGAGACGATCACGAAGGGTGAGCGGAATGCCTGAACAGTCCAAGTCCCATGTCACGGTCCTGGGCCTCGGCCGCATGGGCGCCCCGATTGCTTCCGCGTTCCTCGACGCCGGCCACCCGGTCACCGTATGGAACCGCACCGCGGCCAAAGCCGACACACTCGTCGCACGAGGCGCGATCCGCGCGACCACGACGGCCGAGGCGGTCGAGGCCGGCCCACTGGTGATCGCCCCGCTCCTCGACCACGCCGCGGTTCGACAGGCCCTCGGTCCCACCGCCGCCCTCTTGCAGGGCCGCACTGTGGTCAACCTCGCCAACAGCACCCCCGACCACGCCCGCGACCTGGCCGCCTGGGCGGCCGGGCACGGCGCCGACTACCTCGACGGCGCCATGATGGCCCTCCCCGAGACCGTCGCCACCCCGGAGGGCTTCTTCCTCTACAGCGGATCCCAACGTGCCTTCACCAGGTACCGGCGCGAGCTGGACGTGATGGCGCCGGCACACTACTTCGGCACCGACCCCGGCTCCGCGGAGATCCATGATCTGGCCCTGCTGGGTACGGGATACGCGGCCCTCACGGGGTTTCTGCACGCCGCGGCAGTGCTCGACCCGGTGGGTACCGCCCCTGAGGCGTTCGCCCCGCTGGCGGCCCGATGGCTGCACGGGATGGCCGAGTTCCTGCCCGAACTGGCGCGCGAGGCAGGAGAATCGGCGTATGCGGGCGGGGTCTCCACGGTCGACCTCAACCGGGCCGGGGTCGACAGCCTCATCCAGCTCAGCCTGACCAGCGGTATCGCCACTGACGTCCATGAGCCGCTGAAAGCCCTGCTCGACAAGCGGTCGGCCGACGGCCACGGGCAGGACAGCTTCTCCAGCGTGTTCGAGCTGCTGCGACCACGAGACACCGCAGAGCACGGAACGCAGAGCGCGGGACGACCGGGCGATGGGCACCGCTGACAAGAGGCAACTCCACCCTGGCACACCTGCACGCTGGCCTCGTAGCTCGGGCCTCACCGGCATAGCTCGGGCCTCACCGGCTTTCCCGGCCACGCCCCCGGGGCCTAGGTGTTCTGTCTCGGGAGGTTGTGGACGGTGAGGCAGGTCTCGGTTGAGGGATCTTGAATGGGTGAGGGCCTTCCGGGTTCGGTGTGGATTGTGATGTCTGCACCGACCAGAAAGGCCCTCGTGCCC
>NZ_JAAKZZ010000342.1 GCF_011045075.1 Streptomyces boncukensis | reverse complement strand
GATGGGGAGGGGGGAGGCGTTGGACTCCCGTCCCCGGGAGGGGGCGCCCCCGCTGTGCCGGGTGCTTCCGACGGAGCTGGTCCCGCGCCGCTCGGTGTAGCGTCTTTGCCGCCCGGGGCCTCCGCGGACCACGGGTGCCCCGGAGGGACGGCAGGGCCCGCCCGCACCAGGAGTACACACCTGGCACGGGCGGGCCTGAGCAGGGCCGGGGGCGAGGCGACCCTACTTCTTCTCCTCCGCCGTCAGCGGCGGGTGGGCGTTGCTGAGCAACTCCTGGAACTGGCCGGAGAACCAGTGCCCGGAGATGGGCGCGTCCGGCAGCGCACCGGACATGTTGTGGTTGTTCCGCGGATTGCCCTCATACGTCGGGTCGCACATCCGGTCGAAGCCCTTGCCCTCGTCGTTCGGGATCTCCTCGCTCGACCCGTCCGACTCGCCGGGCGGCTTCATCCACACATATGCGTCGATCCCGGACTCGGGGGACGTCTGGGGCCGTTCGCCGAGCCCGGCGCCCGCCTGGTTGCACCAGTTGCCGACGTGGATGCGGCGGTCGTAGCGCCCGCCCTCCACGTACGCGTCACCGTCGGTCTCGGGCCCCGGGCCGCTGGGCCGCTCCGCGCCGCCCCAGCCGTTCCGGGAGGTGTCGATCAGCATCCCGATGTCCTGGTTGAACCCGGCCTGGACGGCCTGCTCGCGGAACGCCTGCGCGAAGGAGAGCTCGTCGGCGTAGTTGTTCCAGTCGATCCAGCTCGACGTCTCGCGCACCGGCTGCCCGGCGACCACGTCGTCGACCGCGAAGTTCTCCTCCTTCAGCGCGCTGTAGTTGGCGGTGTTGGCGATGAAGCCGTGGACGTTGTCGACGGTGCTGCCGCCCGCGTTCGCGGCCTGGGCCATCAGCTCGGCGCTGGGCGCGAAGTTGTCCTCCCAGCCGATCCAGCCGTGGTGGCCGGCGTCGACGTAGTTGTAGACGTTCGGCACCGCGCCGAGCTGGGCCAGCGCGTAGCCGACGCCCTCGACGTAGTTGCCGTTCGCCTTCATCTCGTCGCACTTCTCGGTCGCGGTCTCGCGCGGGCTGACGTTGGTGATCAGGTTGGGCAGCGAGTCGATCTCGATCGTCGTGACCACCCGGAGGTTCTCGTGCGAGGAGTAGTCGTCGAGGATGCCCTTGATCGGGTCGATGTAGTCGGACTTGTACTCGTCGATCTGGTCCGGGCCCAGCTCGCCGTTGGAGGCGAGCGCCGCGCAGTCGCGGCCCGGCAGGTTGTAGATGACGACCTGGAAGACGATGTTCTGGCCGTTCGCCTGCTCCAGCGCGGTGTCCAGGTGCGCGCGCAGGCCGCGCGCGTCCCCGGTGCCCTCGATCGCCGCCGTGCGGTCCATCCAGACGCCGGTGGGCTCGTCGGCGATCGCGTCGCCGCCGGGCTCGGCCGCCGCCTTGGCCGACCAGTCGGGGTTGACGTAGACCTGTGCGCCCTCGTACGGGTTGTCGACGCGGGCCAGGGTCCCCGCGTCGTCCTGCCCCTGGGCACTGGCCATGGTCAGCGTTCCGGCCGTGAGGGCGACGGCGGCGGCGAGCGCCCCGGCCGCCCGGCCGGGGCGCCCCAGCCGTCCGCGCCGGGGTGCGGCGCCGGGTGTGGTGCGGTGGTTTCTCACTTCATCTCCTCCAGATTCTGCAGATGGTTGCGGAGACCTTCTCCGTAGGGGGTGGGGGTGCCGTCGAAGTCGCTGATCAGCGCGGGACCTGCGGAGCAGTCCCAGGTGTTCCAGGTCCAGCCGAGATACGAGGCGCCCTGGCGGTCGAGCCAGTCCATGACCTGGTCCACATAGCCGTGGGCACAGGTGTTCTCGCCGATCTCACCTGCCACGAGCGGCACCTGGGCGATCACCGGTGCCAGCTGCTCGTCGAAGCACTCCGTGCTGGAGCAGGTGTTGAAGTTGTAGGTGTGCCAGGAGGCGGCCAGGTTGCCGGTGGGGTCCTGGGGGCGGTGCTCCAGCCAGCCGCGCATATCGTTGGCGTAGGCGAGCCCGGCGACGAGGATGGTGTTCTCCGCGCCGGTGTCCCGGATGGCGTTCACCAGCGTCTGCATACCGGCCACCTCGTAGTCGATGCCGGGGCAGTCGCCGCCGTCGCGCCAGCAGGCCCAGCCCGCGTCCGTGTCGCCGCTCGCTGCGCGCTCCGGGAAGGGCTCGTTGAACAGGTCGAAGAGCACGGACGGGGAGCCGCGGAACGTCTCCGCCACGGAGGCCCAGAAGTCCGGGGTGTACTGCGCGTTGGGCATCGGCTTCTGGCAGGTCGCCTCCGCCGTGTCCGGGCAGTGCGCGTCCTGGCCCGTGTAGCGGCCGTGCGACCAGTGCAGATCCAGGACGGGCGTGAGGCCGTGTGCCGTCAGCCTGCCGACCAGTCCCTTGATCTCGTCGATGTAGTTCTCGCCGGCGTACTGCGGGTCGACGGTGTCCAGGCCGAGCCAGCACTCCTCGTTGAGCGGGACGCGGACGGTGTTGGTGTTCCAGTCGGTGATCGCGTCGAGGGACGCGTCGTCCACCGGGCCGTCCCAGAAGCCCCAGCCCTGGACGCAGGCGTACTCGCCGCCGGAGCGGTTGACGCCGAGCAGCCGGTGCGGCTCGTTGTTCTCGTCGACGAGCTGGTTGCCCTCGACGCTGAGTGCCGGTGCGGTGCTGTTGGCGCTTCCGGCCCCTCCGGTCCCGGGCCCTCCGCTTCCGGCCCCTCCGCTCCCGGCGCCGGAAGCGGAGGCGGGGACGGTGAGTGCGGCGGTGAGCAGCGCGGTGAACGCCAGCAGGGCGGCCCGCAGGGGAATCCGCCGTATACGGCCTAATCGTCGTGGGGGTCGTGGGGGGTGCATTGGAGCGACTCCTGTCGGGTCGACAGCGTGGAACCGCTCCCACTGGTGTGGCCGACCGTAGCGTCAACTTCCGCCGGCGCAAAGGGGGCCCGGCGAAATGGCGCGTTCACTTCATGGACACGCGCGGAGACATGGCTTCCGTCCCACCACTTGACGTGCTCACGCCCTGGCGGTCATTTTGGGAGCGCTCCCACTGGTTTCGGAATCTCCCCCACCACCGAACCGCGAGGAGGACGACTCGCATGAGAGCCACCAGAGGCCGGGCCGGCCGACGGGGCCTGCTGGCCGCGGCGTTATCGCTCTGCCTGGCCACCGGCGCCATGGCGGGCTCGGCCCAGGCGGACCGCGCCGAGGGGCCGCGCACCAGGGCCGCCAGCGCCTACGAGGAGCAGTTCCTCACCCAGTACGAGAAGATCATGGACCCGGACAGCGGCTACTTCTCCGAAGAGGGCATCCCGTACCACTCCGTGGAGACGCTGATGGTCGAGGCCCCGGACCACGGCCACGAGTCGACGTCCGAGGGGTACAGCTATCTCATCTGGCTGCAGGCGATGTACGGCAAGGTCACCGAGGACTGGGGCCCGTTCAACAAAGCCTGGGAGACCATGGAGACGTACATGATCCCCACCTCCCAGGACCAGCCCACCAACAGCTTCTACAACCCCTCCAGCCCCGCCACCTACGCCCCGGAGAAGGACGAGCCCTCCGAGTACCCCGCGCGGCTCGACCAGAACGTGGGCGTCGGCCAGGACCCGATCGCGCAGGAGCTGAGGGACGCGCACGGCACCGACGAGATCTACGGCATGCACTGGCTGCAGGACGTGGACAACGTCTACGGCTACGGCAACGCGCCCGGCACCTGCTCGGCGGGGCCCGACCAGGACGGACCCTCGTACATCAACACCTTCCAGCGCGGCCCGCAGGAGTCCGTCTGGGAGACCGTGCCCCACCCCACCTGCGACAACTTCACCTACGGCGGCCAGAACGGCTATCTGGACCTGTTCACCGGCGACGACCAGTACGCCCGGCAGTGGAAGTTCACCAACGCGCCGGACGCCGACGCGCGCGCCGTCCAGGCCGCGTACTGGGCGGATGTGTGGGCCGCCGAGCAGGGCAAGCGGTCCGAGGTCGCGGGCACCGTGGAGAAGGCCGCCAAGATGGGCGACTATCTGCGCTACGGCACCTACGACAAGTACTTCAAGAAGATCGGCGGCTGCACCTCCGAGAGCTGCACCCCCGGCAGCGGCAAGGACAGCTCGCACCACCTGCTCAGCTGGTACTACGCCTGGGGCGGCGCCACCGACACCAGCGCGGGCTGGGCCTGGCGCATCGGCTCCAGCCACACCCACGCCGGCTACCAGAACCCCATGGCCGCCTACGCGCTCAGCAGCCACGAGGCTCTGAAGCCCAAGTCGCCCTCGGGCGCGGGGGACTGGAACGAGAGCCTGGGCCGCCAGCTGGAGTTCTACCGCTGGCTGCAGTCGGACGAGGGCGCCATCGCGGGCGGCGCGACCAACAGCTGGAAGGGTCGCTACGCCCAGCCCCCGGCGGACACCCCCACCTTCTACGGCATGTACTACGACGAGAAGCCCGTCTACCACGACCCGCCGTCCAACCAGTGGTTCGGCTTCCAGGCGTGGTCGATGGAGCGGGTCGCGGAGTACTACCACGAGACGGGTGACGCGGACGCCAAGTCCGTGCTCGACAAGTGGGTCACCTGGGCGCTGTCCGAGACCACCGTCTCGGCGGACGGCTTCCGGTTCCCCAGCACGCTGAGCTGGTCCGGCCGGCCCGACACCTGGAACCCGGACAGTCCGGGCGGCAACGCGGGCCTGCACGTGAGCGTCCAGGACTACACGGACGACGTGGGCGTGGCCGCCGCGTACGCCAAGACGCTGGCGTACTACGCCGCCAAGTCCGGCCACGAGGAGGCCCGTACGGCCGCCGAGGGGCTGCTGAACGGCATGTCCGCGCACCAGGACGACCTCGGCATCGCGGTCCCGGAGCAGCGCGCCGACTACGACCGCTTCGACGACCCCGTCCACGTCCCCGCGGGCTGGAGCGGCACCATGCCCAACGGCGACACCGTCGACTCGGGCGCGACGTTCACCTCGATCCGGTCCTTCTACCAGAACGACAAGGACTGGCCGAAGGTCCAGGAGTACCTCGACGGCGGGGAGCCCCCGACCTTCACCTACCACCGCTTCTGGGCCCAGGCGGACATCGCGCTCGCGTTCGCCACCTACGGCGACCTGTTCGGCGAGAGCTGAGGCGAGAGCCGGGACCCTTCCGGCGGGCCCCGCTGAGCAGGCGCCGCACCGGCTGAGCGGGCCCGCGCGGTGCGCCGGGTCCCGGGGGAGAGGAGTAGACCTTTCATCCCTCCGGGCGCACCGCGCATGCGCGGGCGCCCGGACTGCTCTTTGCTTCACTGGTATGGCTCGTACAGCGATAGCGAAGCGCCGCACAGCGGGCGCGGTCCTCACGGCATCCCTGCTCGGGGGCGGCCTCGGCACCCCGACCGCGCTGGCCGCGCCCGCGCGCCCCGCAGACACGTCCGCGCACGCCCCCGCGCACATCCTCGTGCACGCCCCCGGGCACGAGGACACGGCGCCCCTGCCCGAAGCCCTCCGCGCCACCCGGATAGGTCCGGCCGCCGCCTGGACCCGCCCCGTGAAGCGGAGCTACCGGGTCTCCCAGCGGTACGGCGTCCGCGGCAACTGGGCCGCCGGGCACCACACCGGTATCGACCTCGCCGTCCCGCGGGGCACCCCGGTCCGCTCCGTCGGCTCCGGGACCGTCGTCTTCGCGGGCCGCTCCGGGGCCTACGGCAAGGCCATCACCATCCGGATGCGCGACCGCAAGTACACCCTCTTCGCCCACCTCTCGACCATCGCCGTCAAGCGCGGCAAGCGCGTCCGGGCCGGTACGTTCATCGGCCGCTCCGGCAACACGGGGCGCACCACGGGCCCGCACCTCCACTTCGAGGTGCGGGCCAAACGTGGCTACGGCAGTGACATCAACCCCGTCCGCTATCTGGCCCGGCACGGCGTCCGCCTGCTGTGAGGCCCCGCAGTCACCGTGCTGGGCCGGGGCCGCCCCGGTCCGCGCGGCGCTGTGCGTCGAAGCGGCGCAGGGCCCGCACCAGCCGCCACATCCCGGCCACCGCCCCCACCAGGGCGCCGTACGTCAGCGTGCTCTGGCGCGCCGTACCGGAGACGCCGAGGAGCAGCGCGGAGCCCAGCGCCACGGCCAGCACAGCGGCCGTCACCAGGGCGAAGACGATCTCGACCGTCATCGCGTCCTTCTCCCGCCGCGCCTCGCGCCCGCCGTCCATGCCGCTAGTCTTCCAGCGCGGTCCAGCCGCGCACCCGGCGCCCGGCTGTCACCCGCGCGGTGAGGTGCCGGGGCGCAGGTCCAGGGCGAGGTGGGGGCGCAGAGCGCGGAGGAAGTCCGGTGCGTCGAAGATCCCGCCGGCGGAGGCGACACCCGTCGTCCTGGTCCGCCCGGTGAGGACGCGGGCAACCGCCTCGACGGCGAGCGGCGCGGTGACGGCGTAGATGTCCCGGCCCCGCGCCACCGCACGCCGCTCACAGCCGCCGGAGCGTACGACGGCATCGACGAGGAAGGTCTGCGCGGACCGCCCGCGCGCGTCGGCCGCGGTCGGCGCCGGCGTGTCCGGATCCGACACCTCCTGGGCCGCCTCGGCCGCCATGTAGGTGCGGACCTCGGGGATGGGCAGATGGCTGGGGACGGTGACGACGTCGGCCATGGTGAACTCCCCGATGACGGCCCTCGGGCCCATCGGCTCGGGAAAGGGCCATGTCAGGGCCGGCGGGCCGTCCTGGCGGTACTCCAGCTTCCCGTTCGTGTAGCGGACGCGCCGCCCGTCCCGCCGCTGCCGGGAGACCGCGCCCGCGGCACGTGTCCCCGGGGTGGGGTGCCAGCCGCTGAGCCCGTAGGCGACGTGCGCCTCGTCGGCCGCCGTCCAGTCGTCCATCGCGGCAGTGATCAGCAGGTCGCCGAGGCCGCCGTAGAAGGCCATCGACGGGACGATCACCGCTCCGGCGGCGCGGGCCCGTTCCGCGAAGTCGGCGAACGTGTCGAGGCCGGCCTCGATCTCGGCCGCCACGTCCACGTACGGGATACCGGCGCGCAGCGCCGCCTCGATCACCGGGGCTGCCGTCGTGGCGAACGGTCCGGCACAGTTGATCACGGCGTGCGCGCCGGCCAGCGCGCGGTCGAGCGAGCCCGGGGCGTCGACCGACGCCGGACGGGCGTCGTGCGGGAAGCCGTCCGCAGCCATCGCCCCCAGCTTGTCGGCGTCGCGCCCGGAGAGCACCGGGACGAACCCGCGGTCCCGCAGGTGCGCCACCACGAAGCGCCCGGTGTGCCCGTACGCTCCGAACACCGCCACCGTGTACCCCGCTGCCATACGTGCTCCCTCGCCGCGCTCATGCGATCCGCTGTGCTCTGTCGCGGACATCCTGACCGGGGCGGGCACCTCGGGCGAGTGTCCGGAACGCCGCCCCCCATACAATTCCGGACATGGACACTGTCGCACTGGCCGCCACCGACGGGATGCTGCACTTCGAACTGGCCCTGGCGTACGAGGTCTTCGGCAGCGCCCCGGCCGGTGTCGCCGGCCCCTGGTACGACGTGGCCGTCTGCGGGCCGGGCCCTGTGCGGGTCGGCCGGTTCCTGCTCGAACCCGACCACGGCCTCGACCGGCTCTCCCGCGCGGACACCGTGATCGTCCCGGGCTGGGCCGACGTCGACGCGGACGCCTCCCCGGGCACCCGGCCCAGCACGAGCGCGGGAGACCCCACAGCCGCCCCCATGGCCGGCCTGGCCGACCTGGTCGACGCGGTGCGCGCGGCCCACGAGGCGGGCGCGCGCGTGGCATCCCTGTGCACGGGCGCGTTCGTGCTGGCCGCCGCCGGCCTGCTGGACGGGAAGCGCGCGACCACGCACTGGGCGCACACCCGGACCCTGGCCGCCCGCTATCCCCGGGTGGAGGTCGACCCGGACGTCCTCTACACGGACAGCGGCAGCGTGCTCACGTCAGCGGGCAAGGCCGCAGCGCTGGATCTGTGCCTGCACCTCGTACGCCTCGACCACGGCTCGGCCGCCGCCAACGCCGCGGCGCGCCGCCTGGTGGTGCCCCCGCACCGGGACGGCGGGCAGGCCCAGTTCGTCACCACCCCGATGCCGGCCCCGGACAACCGCCCGCTCGCCGAACTGCTCCCCTGGGTCCTGGAGCGGCTCGACCAGCCGCTGACCGTGGAAGACCTCGCCCGCCAGGCGCGGATGAGCGCACGCAACCTGGGCCGCCACTTCCGGGCCGCGACCGGCACCACCCCGCTGCAGTGGCTCCTGACCCAGCGGATCCGCCGTGCGCAGGAGCTGCTGGAGACCACCGACGACAGCGTCGAGACCATCGCGGCGGCCGCCGGCATGGGCACCGCGACGACGCTTCGCCGGCACTTCACCCGCACTGTCGGCGTGCCC
>NZ_JAAKZZ010000341.1 GCF_011045075.1 Streptomyces boncukensis | reverse complement strand
CCCACCCGGCGCTGTGACGGCCCGCCCGACCCGCCACTCCCAGGGGAGGAAACCATGTTCGGACTGTCTCCGTCGCAGGAGATCGTCTGGCTGCACGAGCAACTGCTGCCGGGAAGCCGCGCCTACAACTTCACCGCCACCGTCGACCTGTGGGGCGACCTCGACGAGGACGCGCTGCGCGGCGCGCTCGGGCACGCCCTCCAGCGGCACCCCGGACTGCGCCTCGAACTCGTCGCCCGCGACGGCGCGCTGCCCCGGCAGCGCGTCAACGACCGCTGCGCGCCCCGGATCCGCGCCCTCGATCTGACCGCCGAGGCCGACCCCGAGCGCGCCTTCGAGGCGGCGCTGCGCACCGAGGCCACCACCCCGCTCGACACCGCCGAGGCGCCGCTGCTGCGCTGGTGCCTGGCGCGGCTGGGCGCACGGCACCACCGGCTCATCCACGTCGAGCACCACCTCGTCCACGACGGGCGGTCGTTCGCCCTGCTGCTGCACGACGTCTTCGCGACCTACCGCGCCCGCGTGCTCGGCGAGCCGCTGGAGCTGCCCGAAGCCCCGTCCTACGAGCGCTACGCGCGGGCCGCCGCCGACCCCCGGCGGCGCGCCGCCGGGCTCGCGTACTGGGAGCGCGAGCTGCGCGACGCCGCCTTCGACGCGCCGCTGCCCGGCCTCGCCCGGCCCGGCGCCGTCCGGCGGCACGCGGGCGGGCAGCTGCGCCAGGCCATCGGCGCCGACCTCGCCGAGCGGCTCCGCGACCGGAGCAGGCGGGCCGGGCACACCCCCTTCTCCACCCTGCTCACCCTCTTCACCGAGCTGCTGCGCCGGCACAGCGGGCGCGGCGACCTCGTGGTCGGTACGGCGGTCGGCAACCGGCCCGAGGGCTACGAGGACACGGTCGGGATGTTCGTCAACACCATCCCGCTGCGGCTGCGCCCGGACCCGGCCGCGCCGGCCGCCGAGGCCGTGGACGAGGCCACCGACGGGCTCATCCGCGCGCTGCCGCACCAGGACGTGCCCGTCCAGGAGCTGACCCGGGCGCTGGGCCTGCACACCGGAGGCGCGGACAACCCGCTGTTCAGCGTGATGTTCAGCGCCCACGACGCGCCGCTTCCCGAGATCGACGTGCCGGGGCTGGAGGTCGCCCTCCACGAGGGGTTCAACACCGGCACCACGCGCTTCGACCTCGACCTCGTGCTGATCCCCGACGACCGGCGCGTCGTCGGCCCGCGCGGCGGCCCCGCCGGGATGACGCTGGTGTGGGACTACGACCGCGACATGTTCGCCGAGGACTCCGTGCGGCTGCTCGCCGGCCGCTTCCTGGACCTGCTGCGCGGCTATCTGGACGCGCCGGAGCGCCCCCTCGCTGCCCTTGCCTCCGGCGCCGGGCAGCAGCCCGTACCGGAGCCGCGGGCCGCGGACGCCGACCCCGACGCCGCGCTCGACCCGCTCGCCCGGCACGACGCCGCCCGGCCCGCGCTCCTCAGCGGCAGCAGGCAGCTCAGCTACGGGGAGCTGCGGCGGCAGGTCGACGAGCTGGCCGGGCGGCTGCGCGCCGCCGGGGTGACGGCAGGGCAGCCGGTCGCCGCCGTGCTGCCGCGCGGCGAACACTCCCTCGTCACCCTGCTGGCCTGCCTGCGCACCCGGGCGGTCTACTGCCCGCTGTCGCCCCACGACCCCCGGGGCCGGCTGGAGAAGCTGCTGCGCCGCCTGAACCCGGCCCTGGTGCTGGCCACCCGGGAGAGCGCCCTCGCGCTGCCCGCCGAGGGCCTGCCCCTGGACCTGCTGGACGGCCCCGCCGGGGCCCCGCTCCCGTCCGCCGCGCCGGAGGGGGGCGCGGCGGACGGGGGCGCGGCGCACCCCGGCGCGGCCGACGCTGGCGCGGCCGACCCCGGCGCTCCGGGGGCGCTGGAGGGGGTCGCCTATGTCATCCACACCTCCGGGTCGACCGGGCTGCCCAAGCCGGTGGCCGTCAGCCGTGCCGCGCTCGCCGGCTTCGTCTCCGCCGTCGCCGAGCGGTACGCGCTGAGCTCCGCCGACCGCGTACTGCTGTTCGCCCAGCCCTCGTTCGACGTCGCGCTGGAGGAGGCGCTGCCCTCGCTGCTGGCCGGCGCCTGCCTCGTCGCCCCGCAGCGCGAGGTGCCCACCGGGGCCGAGCTGGCAGCCGTGCTCGCCGCCCGCCGGGTCACCGTCGGCAACCTGCCCACCAGCTATCTGCGGGCCGTCAGCGGCGAGTTGGCGGAGGCGCTGTCCGACGGCCGCTGGTCGCCCCGGCTGCTGGTGCTCGGCGGCGAGCGGCTGCCCGCCGCCGCGCTGCGCGGCCTGCTGGACGCCTGCGCCGCCGCCGGGACGACGGTGCTCAACGCCTACGGGCTGACCGAGGCCACCGTCACCAGCACCGTGCACCGCGTGGAGACCGCCGAACTCGCCGACGCCGCCGAGGTGCCGCTGGGCACCGAGCTGCCCGGCACCCGGATCCATGTCCTCGACACCGGGCTGCGCCCGCTGCCCGCCGGGGCCGTCGGCGAGCTCGCCGTCACCGGCGCCGCGCTGGCCGACGGCTACCTCGGCAACCCGGAGGCCACGGCGGCCCGGTTTCCCGCCGTCGACGCGCTCGGCGGCGCCCGCGCGTACCTCACCGGCGACCTCGGCTACCGCGACCTGGCCGGCCGGGTGTGCTTCCTGGGCCGCCGCGACCACCAGGTCAAGCTGCGCGGCTACCGCGTCGAGCTGGAGGAGATCGAGACCGTGGCGGCGGCGGTGAGCGGCGTCCCGTGCGCCGTCGTCCACGAGCCGGACGCCGAGGGCGGCCCCCGGCTCACCGGCTTCCTGGAGACCGGCGAGGCACCCGACCCCGCGGCCCTGCACCGGGACCTCGCCGGGCGGCTGCCGCTCGCCCTGGTGCCCGCCCGCTGGGTCCCGCTGCCCGCGCTGCCGACCCTGCCCGGCGGCAAGCCGGACCGCACGGCTCTGGCCCGTACGGCGGCCGAACTCCCCGGCGCGGGTGCGGCCGGCGCGGATGCCGCCGGGGCCGGCGGGGGAGCGGGCGCCGGCCGCGAGGACGCGTTCCGGGACGCCGGCCGGGGCGTCGCCCGGCTCGCCGAGGGCTGGCGCGCGGTCCTCGGCCACGACGCCTTCGCACCCGACTCGCACTTCTTCCAGGTGGGGGGCCACTCCCTGCTCGCAGCGCAGCTCGCGGCCTGGCTGGAGGAGCACACGGGCCACCGCCCGCCGCTGCGGCTGCTGTTCCGGCATCCGCACCTCGCCGACCAGGCCGCCGCACTTGAGGAGCCGACCGCATGACCGCGCCCGCCGCCACCGGCCGGACGCCGTCCTCCGTCCTGGAGGACGAGCACCGGGACCTCGTCGCCTCCTTCGAGTCGTTCGTCCGCCGCGAGCTGGAGCCGCTCGCCGCCGAACTCCCGGAGAGCGGCGAGCTGCCGCCGGAGGACATGCGCGGCTACGTCCGCCGCCGCTCCGCCGCACTCGGCTTCTACGCGGGCGACCACCCCGAGGAACTGGGCGGCTCCGGGATGCCGTTCACCGCCGTCGCGCTGCTGCACCACGCGGCGGGCCGCAGCGGGTGCCCGCTCGCGCCCAGCGCGCTGGCCGGCTCCGAGGGGCCCAGCCCGCTGCTGCGGCGCGGCACGCCCGAGCAGGTCGAGCGCTATCTGCTGCCCCTCGTACGGGGCGAGACCACCCGCTGTCTGGCGCTGACCGAACCGCAGGCCGGATCCGACGCGTTCCACCTCACCAGCACCGCGACTCGGGACCCGGCGACCGGGGAGTGGGTGCTGCGGGGCCGCAAGACCTTCGTCAGCAACGCCGAGGGCGCCGACCTCACCCTCGTCGTCGCCGCCGTGGACGGGGAGCCGACCGGCTTCGTGGTCGAGGCGGGCAACCCCGGGCTGCGGATCGGGCAGCGCTACGCCGGTATGTCCGGCGAGCCGCTGTACGAGGTGCTGCTGGAGGACGCGCGGGTGCCGGCGGACGCCGTCATCGGGGGCGAGGAGGGGATCGGGGCCGCGCGCGGCGACGGCATCGACAGCCTCTCCCGGGGCCGGCTGGTGGTCGCCGCGATGTGCGACGGCATCGCCGAGTACGCGCTCGCGCAGGGCGTCGGCTACGCGCGCGAGCGGCGCGCCTTCGGCGAGCGGATCGGCGCCTACCAGCACATCCAGGAGCACCTGGTGACCAGCCGCGCCGAGATCGAGGCGGCGAAGCTGCTGACGCTCGCCTGCGCGCGGCTGGTGGACGCGGGCACGGAGGCGCCCGAGAACGCGGCGCTGGCCAAGCTCACCTCGTCCGAGACCGCGGTCCGCGTCGTGGACCGCGCCCTGCGGGTGCACGGCGCCACCGGGTGGGTGCGGGGGCACCCGCTGGAGTTCCTGTACCGGTATGTCCGGATGATGACCGTCATCGAGGGCACGTCAGAGATCCAGAAGGTGATCGTCGCCCGGGCCATGGGCCTGGGGTGACCGGCGACCCGAATCGAGGAGCCATGACCGAGACCGCCGTACGCAAGACCGCCGTACCCGACGACGCCCTCAGCGTGCTGCGCGGCGCCGCCCCCGCCACGCCGCACGGCCCGCGCACCCTGCTGGACCGCTACGCCCGGCAGGTGCGCGAGCACCCCGGGGCGCCCGCCGTCGAGGACGGCGACCTCACCTGGACCTACGCCGAACTGGACGCCCTCGCCGCCCGCACGGCCGACGCGCTGCGCGGCCGGATACGCGCCGGTGAGATCGCCGCCGTGTGCCTCGACCGGTCCGCCGCGCTCGTCGCCACCGCCGTGGCCCTCGCCCGCCTCGGCGCCGTCTACCTCCCGCTGGGGCTCCGCCCGGGGGAGCGGCGGCTCGCCGCCGTCACCGAACGGCTCGGTGTGCGCTGCCTCATCGGCGACCCGGCGCTGCTGCCCGCGGGCACCGGCGAGCCGCTGCCGCTGCCGCTCCCGGACGCCGGAGCCAACGCCGCGCCCCGGGTGGCCGCCGTACTCCGCGAGACGCCTGCGGCCCCCGCGGCCCCGGCCGTCCCCGAGGGCACCCACTACGCCGTGCTCACCTCCGGCTCCACCGGGGAGCCCAAGGCCGTGGCCGTCGGCGGCGGTTCGCTCGCCGCGCTGGCCGAGTGGTACGGCTCGCTGGTCGGCCTGGGCCCCGGAGCCCGGCACAGCCTGCTGGTCGGCGTCTCCTTCGACCCGCACCTCAAGGAGCTGTGGGCCGCGCTCACCACCGGCGCCGCGCTCAGCGTGCCGCCCGAGGCGGTGCGCTGGGACCCGGACGCGCTCACCGGCTGGTGGCGCGGCGCCCGGGTGACGGCAGCCGTGCTGCCCACGCCGCTGGCGGAGCTGGTCCTCGCACGCCCCTGGCCCGACCTGCCCGACCTCCGGCACCTGTGCATCGGCGGCGACCGGCTGCGCCGCTGGCCGGGCCCGGACGTCACGGCGCGCGTGCACAACGCGTACGGGCCCGCCGAGGCCACCGTCATGACCACCCTGCACACCCTCGACCCGGCCGCCGCGGACGCCGGCGGGCCGCCCCCGATCGGCACGCCCGTCGACGGCGCGCTGGTGTGCGTCACCGACGGCGCGGGGCGGCCGGTGCCCCGGGGCGAGCCGGGGGAGCTGCGCATCGGCGGCGGCCCGCTCGCGCTGGGCTACCTCGACGCCGAGCTGACCGCCCGCCGCTTCGTGCCCCCGCCGCCCGGCGTGCCGGGGACCGGACGGGTCTACCGCACCGGGGACCGGGTGCGGATGCGCGCGGACGGCGTGCTGGAGTTCCTCGGCCGCCTGGACGGCCAGGTCAAGATCAGCGGGGTGCGGGTGGAACCGGCGGAGGTGGAGGCCGCGTTCGAGCGCGATCCTCGGGTGAGCCGGGCCGTGGTCGCCGCGCGGGACACCCCCGCCGGCACGGCGCTGGCCGCCTTCGTCGAGGCCGCACCCGGCGCCCCGTGCGAACCCGCCGAACTGCTGCGCGGCGTCCGCGGCTGGCTGCCCGAGCAGGCCGTGCCGCAGACCGTGCGGTACGTCGAGGAGTTCCCGCTCGACGCCAACGGCAAGGTGGACCGGGCCGCGCTGCCGACCGCCGCACCACCACCCCCGCAGGGCTCCGCCGACGACGGCGATACGGACACCGAGCGGCTCGTCGTCCGGGTCTGCCGCGAACTGCTGGCGCAGCCCGGCCTCTCACCCGGCGACGGCTTCCTGGAGTCCGGCGGCACCTCGCTGCTCGCCGCCCGCCTGCTGGCCGCGCTCGACGAGCAGTGCGGCGTGCGGCTGCGCGCCCCGGAGGCCCTGCGCCAGCCGGATCTGCGGGCCCTGGCGGCGCTGGTCGACGACCGCACCGCCGCGGAGCGGGGTGGCGCGGAATGAGCGCCGAGGAGTACGGGGGCGCAGAGCACCCGGGCGCGGCCGGCCCCGTCGAGGCGGCCAGCCATGGGGGCACCTCCCCGTTCGAGGGAAGCCGCACCCGCACGCTCATGGCGAGGGTCGCCGCGCACGCACGCCGGACCCCCGACGCGCTCGCCGTCCTCGACGGCGACACCGCCCTCACCTACGGGCAACTCGCGCTCTCGGCCGCGCGGCTGGCCGGCGAGCTGCGGAAGCGCGGCGTGGCGGAGGGCACCGCCGTCGGGCTGCTGCTCCCGCACGCCGCCCGCACCGTCGTGGCCCAGCTCGCCGTGTGGTGGGCGGGCGGCCACTCCGTCCCCCTCGACCCGGGCTATCCGCGGCCCCGGCTGAGCGCCATGCTCTCCGGCGCCTCGGTGGCGCTGACCGTCGGCGACAAGGGCGCGCTGGAGGCGGCGGGCATCCCGGGAGCGGAGGCGTTCGCGCTGCCCGCGGGCTGGGAGCCGGCGTCCGCGGACGCCGGGCCCGCCGTGTACGAAGGTCCCGAACACGCCGATGACACCCTCGCGTATGTGATGTACACCTCCGGCTCGACCGGGCGGCCCAAGGCGGTCGGGCTCACCCGGCGGGGCATCGCCCAACTGGTCACCGAGCCGGACTACGTGACCGTCACCCCGCGCGACCGGGTGCTGTGCCACTCGCCGCTCGCCTTCGACGCCTCGGCGTTCGAGACCTGGGTCGCGCTGGCCAACGGTGCCGCCGTCGCCGTCTCCACCGGCGGCCGGGGCTCCCTGGACGGGCTCGCGCGCGACGCGGAGCGGCTCGGCGCCACCGTCGGCTTTCTGACCACCGCCCTCTTCCACCAGCTCGCCGACCGCCGCTCGCCGCTGTTCGGGCTGCTGCGCACGGTGGTCGTCGGCGGTGAGCCGCTGTCGGCGCGGCACGCCCGCACGGTGCTGCGCGCCCACCCCTGGCTGGAGCTGGTCAACGGCTACGGGCCGACCGAGGCCACCACCTTCGCCACCGCGCACCGTGTCACGGACGCCGACTGCGACGGGCCCGTCCCCCTCGGCCGCCCGATCGCGGGCGCCGTGGCCGAGGTGCGGGGCGAGGACGGCACGCCGCTGCCGCCGGGCGGGACAGGCGAACTGTGGCTCGGCGGCCCCCGGCTGGCCGTCGGCTACCTCGGGCAGCCCGAGCTGACCGCGGAGCGCTTCCCCGGCGCGGGGGAGGGGCGCCGCTACCGCACCGGCGACCTCGTCTCGGCGGGCCCGGACGGTGTGCTGCGCTTCCACGGCAGGGCCGACGACCAGGTCAAGGTGCGCGGCTACCGGATCGAGCCCGGCGAGATCGAGCACGCGCTGCGCCGCCACCCCCGGATCGCGGACGCGGCCGTGGTCGTCCGCCGCCCCGCACCCGACGACGCGCGGCTGACCGCGTTCGTCGTCCCCGGGGACGGGGCCCCGCCGCCGCACGCCGCGGAGCTGCGCGACCGGCTGAGCGCCGAACTGCCCCCGCACCTGGTGCCGAACAGCTGGCAGCCGGTGGACGAGCTGCCGCTCACCGCCACCGGCAAGGTCGACCGCGCCCGGCTGGCCGCCCGGCCGCCGACCGCGTCCGAGGAGAGCGGCGAGGAGCAGAGCGCCCCGGAACAGGGCGCCCCGGAGGCGCTGTCGCCGCTCCAGCGGGTGGTGGCCGACGCGTGGTCCCGCGTCCTGGGCGCCGGCGTCGCCGCGCCCGACGCGGACTTCCTCGCACTCGGCGGGCACTCCCTGCTGGCCCTGGCCGTGGTGGAGGACCTGCGCGAGGACCTCGGCGTCGAGCTGTCCCTGAACGCCTTCTTCGCCGCGCCCACCGTGGCGGACCAGGCCGTGCTCGTCGAACGCGCGCTCGCCGACGAGGACGCCGGAGCGACGGGGGAGAGCCGGTGACCGCGGACGCCGCAGCCCGCGAGGAGGCCCTGCTGCGCCGCGCGCGGCAGCGCCGGGCGGCGGCCGGTGCCGGGACCGGCGCCGGTGCGGGCACCGGGAGGG
>NZ_JAAKZZ010000340.1 GCF_011045075.1 Streptomyces boncukensis | reverse complement strand
GACGGCCGTGGGCGGTCGGGCGAACGCGTCGCCTACCGCAACCGCCCACGGCCGCCCACCCGGCCCTGGAGCAGCAGCGACAGCGCCCCGTGCACCTCCTCCAAGGAGCGCTCCGGCTGGAACGCCTTCCAGTCCAGCGCGGCCACCAGCACCATGCCGACCAGCGCGGCGGCGGTGAGCTGGATGTCGATCTCCTCGCTCAGCTCGCCCTCCGCCACCCCCTGGCGCAGCTCCTCCTCCACGACGGCGACGGCCTGCTGGCGCACCACCATGAGGGTGTCGTTCCAGGCGCGGTTGGTGCGCCACAGCTCGGCCACGTAGAGCTGGGTGAAGGCCGGATAGCGGTCGATGAACTGCAGTCCGGCGAGGATCATCGCGTCCAGCGCGTCCACCCGGCCGCCGCCCCGCCGCGCCGCGGACCCGGCGGCCTCCCGCAGGTCGGCGGTGAGCATCTCCACGCCGTGCCGCAGCAGCTCCTCGAACAGCTCCGTCTTGCTGGCGAAGTTGTAGTAGACCGTGCCCTTGGCGACGCCCGCCCGCTCGGCTATCTCGTCAACCGTCGTGGAGGAGAAGCCCTGCTCGGCGATCAGTGTCACGGCGGCCTGGAAGAGCTTCTGGCGGGTGGTCTCGCGGCTGCGCGGCGGGGAGGTGCGGGGCGGTGTGCTGCGGGCGGTCGTCATGGGGTGATTCTCTCCTCACAGGGTGAGCTCGGGCCGCAGCCGGTTCAAGGACCACACTTGTTTGCGGCGCGCGGTGACCGCCGTCAGCGCCAGGGCGCCCGCCGTGAAGGCCAGCAGCACCCCGCACGCCCTCCACACCGGTCCCAGTCCGCCGCCCGTGATCAGGTGCCGCAGCCCTTCGACGACGTACGTCATGGGCAGGAAGGGGTGGAGCGCGTTGAAGAAGCCCGGACTGGTCTGGATGGGGTAGGTGCCTCCGGCCGAGGTCAGCTGGAGCATCAGCATCGCCAGCACGAGGATCCGCCCGGCCGGCCCGAACCGGGCGTTCAGGAACTGCACGAGCGAGGTGAAGCACACCGTCACCAGCAGCAGGAAGCCGACCGTGCCCGCGCCCCGCGCCATATGCAGCCCCAGCCCCCAGTGCAGCACGCTCATCAGCGCCGCCACCTGTACGGTGCCGATCGCCGCGACCGGCAGCCAGCCCGCGAGCGCGATCCGCCAGCCGGGCGCCCCCGCGGCGAGGGCGCGCTTGTTGAGCGGCTGGAGCAGCATGTACGCGACCATCGCGCCGACCCAGAGGGAGAGCGGGATGAAGTAGGGCGCGAAGCCGGTGCCGTAGTTGGGCGCGGCGTGCGCCTTGCCGGAGACCAGGCCCACCGGGTCGGCCATCACGCCGGAGCGGTCCTCGCGCTGCTTCTTGCCGTAGTCGGGGATCTTCTTGACGCCGTCGTGCAGCCCGCCCGCGAGCTTGCTGGAGCCGTCGGCGAGCTGGAACAGCCCGCCGTCCAGGGAGGCGGCGCCCTTGCTGAGCTTGCCCAGCCCGGTGTCCAGCCCGGCGGCGCCGGACTGCGCGGTGGCCAGCCCGGAGCGCAGGGTGCCCGCGCCCTTGGCGACCTGCTGCGCGCCCCGGTTCAGGGTGTTGATCTGCTGGACGGCGGTGTCGATGTCCTGCCCGAGGGCTGGGGCGCGCTGGGCGAGGCGGCCGGCCTTCCGGTCGAGGTCCTTCAGCCGGCGGTCCAGAGCGTCGGCGCTCCGGTGGTTCCGGACCGCGTCGTCGACGGACGCGGCGACCTTCGCTGCCTGCTCGGACGCGTCGGCGGCCTTCTTCAGCTCCGGGCACCCGGGTCCGGGCTCCGGCGCGCCGGTGCACTGGGCCGTGTGGAGCTTGCCGAGCGCGTCGGCGGACCGGCGCGACGCGGTCCGGGCCGAGGCGGCCTCGCCGGGCAGCCGCTTCAGGTCCGCGCGCAGCTGCTTGCTGGTCCTGGCGACGTCGCGCGTGGCCTTGCCGATGTCGCCGCCGTGCTCCTTGAGGTACGACCGGACCTCGCGGGCGGCGCCGTCCGCCTTGTTCACCTTGTCGGCCAGTTTCTGGGTGCCGCCCGCGACCCGCTTGGCGCCCTTCTGGAGGCTGCCGGCGCCGCTGTGCAGGTCGCGGGTGCCGGTCTTGAGCTTGCCGCTGCCCCCCTTGGCGTCCGACAGGCCCCGCTTGAGGTCGGCGGCGCCCTTCTTGGCCTTGCCGATGCCGGCGCCGAGGTCGTCCGCGCCCTTGGCGGCCTTCGCCGTCTCGCCGTGCAGGGAGGAGAAGGAGACGAAGATCTTGTCGTAGAAGCCGCGGGACACCTTGCTGGAGGCCGAGGCGCGTACCTCGGAGAAGACGCTGCGGGAGATCTGCCCGACGATGTAGTTGTTGGCGTCGTTCGCCTCGACCTTCAGCGCGCCCGTCTCGGGGGAGTCCCCGGAGCTGGAGGAGACGCGCTTGCTGAAGTCCGCGGGGATGCGCAGCGACAGATAGTAGCGGCCGTCCTCGATGCCCTTGCGGGCCTCGGCCGCGCTGGTCTCCTGCCAGTCGAACGTGTCGCTGTCCCGCAGCCCCTGGGCGATCGAGTCGCCCGCGGCCACCTTCTCGCCCTGGGCGGTGGCGCCCTGGTCGTCGTTGACGAGCGCGACGGGGATCTTGTCGAGGCGGGCGTACGGATCCCAGAAGGACCACAGGTACAGCGCCCCGTACAGCAGCGGAAGCAGCAGCATCGCGGCGAGCGCCGCGCGCGGCAGCCGCCCCCTGCCGAACCGCTTCAGCTCAAGCGCGGCTAGCCTCGGCAAGCGCATCGGCCGCCCCTCCGTTCGTCTCGTTCCCGGTCCCGGTCCCGGTCCCGTCGTCCGTGTCCTCGCCCCGCGGGGCGGTACGCACCACCAGCGCCCCCTCGGGCGGCGCGGCGGCGCAGCTGGCCAGCACGGTGCGGCCGGTCCCGGCGAGGGAGCGCAGCAGGGCCCACATCTCGGCGCGCTCGCCGTCGGAGAGCTTGACCTCGGCGTCGTCGACGGCCAGCAGCAGGGGATCGCCCAGCAGTGCCAGCGCGAGCGACAGCCGCAGCTCGTCGAGCCGGCCCAGGTCCCGCACGGCGGTGCGGGAGCGCCGGGGCAGCGCGTCCAGGTCCAGCCCGACGGCGCCGAGCGCGCCCTCCAGCCGGGCGCGGCTCGCGGCGGCGCGCTCCCGGCGCGGGCGCAGCAGCGCGCGCACCGACTCGCTGAACCGCCGCTGCAGCAGCACCCGTTCGCGCAGCTGCTCGGTGACGGTCAGCGCGGGATCCAGGTCGGTGACGCCCGGTACGGAGCCCAGCGCGCTGATCCGGCGCACCGCCGCCAGGCGCTTCGGCAGCCGGTGCCCGTACACCTCGGCGCGTCCCGCCGTCGGCTTCATCCGGCCGGTGAGCGTGAGCAGCAGGCAGGTGCGGCCCGACCCGGAGGGGCCCTCCAGCGCGATCAGCGAACCCGGGGGAGCGGTGAAGGTGATCCCCTCGAAGACCGGGCCCCGCGGGCCCCGGAGCCCGAGGCCCTCCGCCGCGACGGCGTGCCCCGCGTGCTCCGTGTGTCCCGTGTGCTCCGCGTGCTCCTCCGCCACGTGCTGCCTCCTCGCCCGAATTTGAACTGACTGGTCAGATCAAATTGTGCCCCATGCCGCCCCCTGTCTCGCGAGGGGGGTGGTCACATGGTGTTTGCGCAGGTCGGGGCCGATTGTCAGTGGCATGCTCCACGATGGACCCATACAGCCGGTTCGCGGCTTACGGCGAACCGGCAACCGCCTACGGGAGGTTGGTTCACGTGTCCGAGACCGACGTCCATCCGGTGCTGCGCCGCGCGTCGGCGCCGCCCGCGGCACTCGACCTGCTCGCCCAGGCACAGCACGGCCTGGACGAGGCCGCGACGATGCAGACGGCCAACGAGCGCTATGCCACCGCCCACCTCGCGGCCCTCCGCACGGCCGCCGCCGTGCTCGCCGTGCGCGGCAGGCCGGAGGCCGAGCCCCCGCCCGGCGGGCGGGGCGCCCGCCGCGCCCAGCGGGTCCGCCGGGCCCGCCGCCCGGGGATACGCAGCGCGTGGGAGATCCTGCCCGAGGTCGCGCCCGAGCTGGCCGAGTGGAGCTGGCTGTTCGCCTCCGGCGCTGCGCGCCGGGCGCGGGCCGAGGCCGGGATCGAGGGCGCCGCGAGCTGGCGGGAAGCGGACGACCTGCTCCGGGACGCCGGGGTCTTCCTGCGGATGGTGGAGCGGATGCTGGTCCCGCAGCCGGCGCTGCCGCGCGCCCGGGTGGTCTGAGCCGGGCGGGAAGCGCGGAAGCCCCCTCGTCCGGTTGGCCTACGCCCTCACCACCTGCCATTAGGGTGGAGAACGCCCGTCACAGAGCCGAGGAGCAGCCGCCATGTCCCGCCCCAGCGCATCGATCCGTACAGCCGTGGTCTGGGACGTCCTGCGAGGCGCCCTGGACCGGCGGGCCAAGCTGGCGGACCGCGCCCAGCTGGACGTCCTCGACACCGGCGGCGGCACCGGCAACTTCGCGGTGCCCGTCGCCCGCCTCGGCCACCGCGTCACCGTGGTCGACCCCAGCCCGAACGCGCTGTTCGCGCTGGAGCGGCGCGCCGCCGAGGCGGGCGTCGCCGACCGGGTGCGCGGTGTGCAGGGCGATGTGCGCGGCCTCTTCGACGTCGCGGAGCGCGGCGGCTACGACGCGGTCCTCTGCCACGGCGTCCTGGAGTATGTGGACGACCCGGCGGAGGGTCTGCGGAACGCGGTCGCGGCGCTGCGCACGGACGGCGGGGGAGTGCTCAGTGTGCTCGCCGCCGGGCTGGGCGGCGCCGTGCTCGGCCGCGCGCTGGCCGGGCACTTCACCGAGGCCCGGCTGGCCCTCACGGCGGAGGGCGGGCGCTGGGGCGAGAGCGATCCGATGCCCCGGCGGTTCACCCCCGAGCAGCTGGCCGGGCTGGTCGGCGGCACCGGGCTGGAGGTGGTCGCCACCCACGGGGTCCGGGTCTTCGCCGACCTGGTGCCCGGCGCCCTGGTGGACGCCGAGCCGGACGCGCTGGACGCGCTCGCGCGGCTGGAGGCGGCGGCCGCTGAGCTGCCCGCTTTCCACGCGGTGGCCAGCCAGCTGCATGTGCTGGCCGAGGTCCCCGCGGGCTGACTGGCGGATGGGCAGCGGCTCGCGCAGCCTTGACAGTGGGCTGCCGCACAGCCCGCCCGATCATCGGCTACGCGCCGTATGATCGAGGGACACCGTCCGGCATGGCGGAAAGGTGGTGCGGGAATGAACGCAATACGTCGCTCGGAGCCACCGTCCGGCATGTCGGGCTTGGTGGGAGGAATTGGCGTAGAGGGGCGGGTTTCACGGGGGCGATTCCCTGCCTATCCTTGAAGGGTCGCAGACGGTCGCCCCCGCGACCGACGAGTAGGAGGACTCCGTGCCGCTCTCTGAGCACGAGCAGCGGATGCTCGAGCAGATGGAGCGAGCGCTGTACGCCGAAGATCCCAAGTTCGCGACAGCGCTCGAAGGAAGTGAGCTGCGCCGGTACACCCGCAAGCGGGTCTATCAAGCTATCGCAGGCTTTCTGGTGGGCATCGCGCTCCTCATGGCCGGGATGGTCGCGCAGCAGATCTGGGTGAGCGTCGTGGGATTCCTCGTGATGCTCGGATGCGCTGTTCTCGCGGTGACCGGCTGGCGCAAGGCGCCGAAGGCCGGTGAGCAGCAGGGCCAGGACGCCCAGGGGCCACAGCCGCCGCAGGCCGGCCGACAGCAGCAGGGGCGCAGGCCGTCACGTGGCCGCCGTTCGATGATGAACCGCATCGAGGAACGGTGGCAGCGGAGGCGCGACGAGGGGCGCTGAGAGCTTTTCCCTGACATGGGCGGCATCTGCTGAGAGCAGGGCCGCCCATGGTGCTGTCCGGGTTCGGTGAACCCCGTTCCCTCCGGTGGACCCTCGCGGGCCCGGGGCCCGGTGCCGGGGTCAGGGGTCAGGGGGCGCCCCGCTCTTCGCGGGACGCCCCTCTCATCCGGTCAGGCGCGCCGGAGGCGGGGGGTTGCGCGCCGGCGGACCGCCGCCCACCAGCTCGACGCCGCCCACAGCGCCCGTACCGTCGACGGCGGCAGCAGCAGCGCCCGCAGCCGCAGCCGCCGGGGCGCGGCCTCCCACAGCCCGGCCCGTACCCGGCGCACCTCGTCCGCGAGCCCTTCGGCCGGCCCGGCGGACTCCGCCCCCCGCGGCGCCGGCGCGTACAGCACCCGCTCCACCGCGAGCGCGACCCGGTGCGCCGCCTCCGTCTCGGCCTCGCCCAGCTCGCCGATCCGTGCGATCCGCGCCGCGGCGGTACGCGGCGTCGCCGAGTCCTCCGGGACGATGCCGAAGTCCCAGCCGGAGTCCAGCAGTTCCCGCCACACCGCCACCACGGAAGCGGCGACCGCGTCCGGCCCTGCGCCCGCCGGGGGCTCCCGCAGCCGCCGGGCTCTCTTCCGGGTCCGCCACAGCAGCGGCAGGGAGGGCAGCAGCAGCGCCAGCAGGACACCGCCGGTCACCGCCGCGACGGTCTCCGCCGGGAAGCCGCCGCTCCCGGCGCCGCTGTCCGCCGCGGGCAGCGCGGCGCCGCAGTCCGGGTTGGAGCGCTTCTCCTCCGGTGTGCACTGATCGGACGCGGAAGGGCTCGGGGACGGGGACGCGTCCTGGCCCGGGTCCGGCAGCCGCTCGCTCGGGTCGGCGTCGCGGTCGGGTGCGTCCTGCCGCGCGTACGACGGCGTCGTACCCCGCGTCGGGGTGGGCTCGAAGCGGGTCCAGCCCACGCCCTCGAAGTACAGCTCGGGCCAGGCGTGGGCGTCCTGCAGCCCGACCGCTATCGAGCCGTCGCCCTCCGCCGCGCCCGGGATGAAGCCGACCGCGACCCGGGCCGGGATGCCCAGGGTGCGCGCCATGGCGGCCATCGAGTAGGAGAAGTGGATGCAGAAGCCCTCTTTGTTCTCCAGGAAGTTGGCGATGGCGGCCGAGCCGGTGCCGGACCGCACCTGGGTGTCGTAGCGGAAGCCGCCCTCCCGCGCGAACCAGTCCTGCAGTTTGACGGCGCGCTGGTAGTCGTCGGTGGCGCCACGGGTGACGCGCCGCGCCGTCTCGTGCACCACGGACGGCAGCGAGTCCGGCACCCGGGTGTACTCGCGCTCGATCTCGGGGGCCGGCTCCGGGGCCTGCCGCAGCTGGCGCGCGGTCGGCTCCACGAGCAGGCTCTCCACCTGGTACCGCACCCCGCGGGTGGTCTGGCCCTGGTAGCCGACGAGGGTGCGGCCCTCCGGCTCGAAGCGCCACTTCCCGTTGATGCCGACCCGGTTGGCGGGGTACGGCATCGGCAGCCAGTCCTGCGCGTACCAGCCGGCGGCGGAGATCTTCGTGCGGACCGTCTGCGTCTTCACCTCCGGCGCCAGGCCCTTCGGCGTGGGCATCGGTTCCGGGATGGAGGTGATGCGCCGCTCGGAGGACTTCCACGTCGAGCCGTCGAAGTCGTCCAGGGCGACGATCCGCATATACAGCTCTTGCGTCTCCTCGGTGTCCGTGGTGTACGTGAGGACGGTGCGGTTCTCCGGCTGGTTGAGGCTGTCCTGGAGCGACACCTCGGGCCGCACGGCGGTGATCTTGCCGCCGTCGCCGCCGCTCCCGGCGTTCCGCTCCCGCGCCGACTCCAGCAGGCCGCCGCTCATCGAGGGCAGCACGGCCGGCACCACCAGCGCGATGCCCAGCGCCAGCACCCCGATCCGCCGCCCCGTGCGGACCGGCGCGACGGCCGTGCCGCCGACGGCCGGGCTGTACGGCGCCGAGCCGGGCCGGGAGCGGTCCGCGAAGATCCGCCCCCACTGCGCGAGCCGCTCCCGCCCCTCCGCGAGCAGCAGCAGCAGAAAGCCCCCGGCCGCGGCCAGGAACCACAGCCAGCGCGACCCGCCGTCCGAGAGCCCGGCCGCGACGGAGTAGAGCGCCAGCAGCGGCAGGCCAGCGGGCGCCGCGCTGCGGTAGGTCACCGCGAGCGCGTCCACCAGCAGCCCGACCGCCAGCACCCCGCCCACCAGCATCAGCCGGATGCCGTCGGTGACCGGCGCCGGTATGGCGAACCGGCTCACGTCCTGGCCGCCTGCCGACAGCAGGTCGCCGAACCGGTCGAAGACCGCGGGGCTCGGCAGCAGCCCGCCCAGGGCCTCCTGCCGCGCGAACATCAGCGTCAGCATCAGCAGCGCGGCCAGCGCCTGCACCAGCACGGTCACCGGCCGGGCCAGCGGCACCCGCCGGGCGACCGCGCCGACCCCGGTCTGGATGCCCACCAGCAGCGCCGCCTGCAGGATCCAGGTCGCCGGGTCCACCAGCGGCAGCAGCGTGCTGGCGGCGGCGAGCGTCGCCAGCGCCGCGCAGACGGCC
>NZ_JAAKZZ010000033.1 GCF_011045075.1 Streptomyces boncukensis | reverse complement strand
GGCGGGAACCACGGGAGTGGTTCGTCGGGGACGCCGGACGACCAGGCACTCCCGCTTCCCGGAGATCCCGCTGATCCCAGTGATCCCGCTGATCCCGGTGACTCCGGCGGTTCCGCTGATCCCGGCGGTTCCGGCGGTTCCGGCGACCCCGGTGGTTCCGGTGGGCCGGGCGGGGCCGGGGGTCCGGACGGGTCCGGTGCGCCGGGGGATCCGCACCAGCCGCCCCCGGGCGAAACGCCGGACTCTCCCGGCGCCCCCGGTGGCCCCGGCCGGTCCGACCGGCCTATGACCCCGGACGACCTGGAGGATCCCGGCAACCGGGATATGGTCGTCGGCTCTTCCCGGCCCCAGGCGTCCGCGATGCCCGCAGCGCACACGGCGGCCGACCCCACGGGCCGGGCGGCCCCGGCGCGGGCCGGCACACAGGACCCGGCGGCGCGGCCCCAGGCGTCCGGCGAGCTCGCACAGACGGGCGCGGGGAGCCAGCTCGGGCTCGCAGCGCCGCTCGGCGTCGGAATGGTGCTCGGCGGCTACGTGCTCTACCGGCGTTCGCGCACCGCCGCGCGCTGCTGAGGTCCGTCCGTCACCCGACGCGCGCACTCTCCCCCCTCGCACCGCGGTGGGGCGGGCCCCTGGCCGGGCCCGCCCCACCGGCACCGCGGCGTGTCCGGGTCACCGACGATCACCATGTGACGCGCAGTTGGCGGATGATCCGGCGGCGCAGCCGCACCCGCCGGCTGCCGTCCGGGTACAGCCGCGTGCGGGCCAACTCCCAGTGTCCGTACTCGGCATGGTCGGTCAGCAGCTGTGTCGCGGCCCTCCGGGAGACGCCACGTGGTACGTACACATCGCGAAATTCGTATTCCGGCATCTCATCTATTGTGCGGGCAGTGCCCGTCTGCGGATAGCGTCTGCGGTATGTCTGATGCTGCGCAGCCCACCGCTGCCGACGTACGCGCCGCCGTCGAGGCGGTCAAAGCCGCGCTGGACCGGCACCTCGAAGCCATCGAGCGACGGGTGGCGGAACCGGGCGCTGCCGATCGGGACGCCTCCGCGAACGACACCGCCGTCTATGCCGCGTTCGATGAACTGGCCGCCGCGGGGGAGACCTATGACGAGCTGCTGTACGAGGTCTACGACGAGGTCACCCCGTTCGAGATCCCCGGCAGCGACAGTCTGCCTGCCTACGCCGGGCCCGAGGCACCGCACGCGCTGAGCATCCTGATCCGCCAGGACTATGCCATCGTCGAGCCCCAGCGGCTGCTCTCCCAGGCCCAGCGGGTCACCGATCTCGATCCGGAGTCGGCGGAGGACGCCGGTGCGGGGGAGGACTCCGCGGGGAGCAGCGTGCACGCGGCGCTGGGTGTGCTCTTCGGGGAGTACGAGCCCGACGAGATCACCTCCCGGCACAAGGAGTTCGGGCTGGAGGAGGGGGACTCCACGCTGTGGGTCCTCGCGGGCGACGAGCCCAGCGAACCGGGGGAGTGGCTCGCCGCGCCCTTCGAGCAGATCGACCCCGAGCGCGTCATCTGCCGCTTCGACGTCACGTCCGAGGAGGACGGGGCCCTGGCCTCCGAGTACGGCCCGGAGGACGGGGACGACGAGATCGAGGAGGTCGGCGACGACGAGGAGGAGGTCGACCCGGACGACGACCGGGTCCGTTAGGGGGCCGGCGGTCCCTGCTGAGCAGGGGCTGCCCCGCCCGTGCCGCGCGCTCCGCCGCCGGGGGGGAGCGGTCCGCGGACGGGAAGGGGCACCCCCTGCCCGAGCGGAGTCGAGAGCTGCTGAGGCGAGAGCTGCGGAGGCGCGAACACGGCGAGGCCGGCCGCGCCCGTGGCGCAGCCGTTCACTCCTGCGGCGCCGCCTGCGCGCGCGATGCCTCGCCCAGCAGCGTCCGCAGCCGGGTGACGCGCTCGCCGCCCGGGTCCGCGGCGACCGCGCGGGGCAGCGCCTCGCCCGCGCCGTGTACCACGGACAGATGGCGCTCACCCCGGCCGAACGCCGTGTACACCCACTCCCGGGAGAGGGCGCCCGCCGCGTCGCCGGGGAGCACCACCACGGCGGCGGGCCAGCGCATCCCCGCCGCCTGGTGCGCGGTGACCGCCCAGCCGTGCCGTACGGTCTCGGCGACCCGCTCGCGGGGCACGGTTCCGGTGCGGCCCGCGCAGTCCAGACGCAGCCCGGCCTCGTCCGCTGAGACCACGGTGCCCATCACCGTGCGGCCCGGGACGGGGGAGTGGGCGACGCGGTCTCCCGGGTCGAAGCCGCCGAAGCGGCCGGGGCCGGGGTTGAGGCGTTCCTTGAGGGCGGCGTTCAGCGCGCGGGTCCCCGCGGCGCCGCCGTGGCCCGGGGTGATCACCTGGGTGCGTTCGGGGGGCACGCCGATCGCACGGGGCACCGAGTCCGCGAGGAGCTGGACGGAGCGGTGCACGGCCTCGCCCGCGTCCTGCACGGGGACGATCACCACTTCCTTCTCCGGCGCCTCGACCTGCGGCAGCTCGCCGATCCCGATCCCCGAGACCAGCTCGCCGAGCGGGCCGGGGTCCGGCGTACGGGATGCGATGTGCTCGCCGAAACGGGCTGCGAGCAGATCGCGGAACACCTGGCCGGGGCCGGCCGAGCCGAGCTGCAGCGGGTCCCCGCTCAGCACCAGCCGCGCGCCGTCCCGCAGCGACTCGACCAGGGCTGCGGCCGTCTCCGTGTCGAGCTGGGGTGCGTCGCAGACGATGAGCAGGTCCAGCTCCCAGGCGCCGTCCTCGTCGCGCCCGGGGCCTTCGCTGCCCGTGAGGAGCCCGGAGACGGTCACCAGCGCTTCGTCCGCGCCCGGCGCCCCGTCGCTCGCGCCCGCCATGCCCTCCCCGGCGGCCGCGTCCGCGGCCACGTCCGCCGCCGCGGCGTCCGTCGCCTGCGCCGCGGCCTGTGCCGGGTCTGCCTCGCCCGCTTCCCGCCCGCCGGGGTCCGCGGCTGCCGCGCCATCCGCACCCGGGCCGGCTCCGGCGCCGGCATCGCCTCCGGGGGCCGTCCCCGGGGGCAGCAGCTCGGCGAGCCGGGCGCGTCCGTTCCCGGTGTGCGTCGCCGCGTATGCCCGCAGGCCCAGGGCGCGCGCGGCGGCGAGCAGCGCCGCGGGCTCGGCGCGCGCCGCCTCGCCGCCGGTGTGCGCGACCAGGCCGTGGCGGGCCGCCGCGGTGATCAGCTCGCCCGCCGAGGCCGAGGGCGCCGCGGCGGCGGCCCGGGACCAGGCGGCGCCGTCCCGCCCCGCGGCCTCGTCCGCCTCCGGTGCGAACGTGGTGACCAGGCGGGCCAGCCCGTCCGCGAGGCTCTCCTCGGCCAGCGCACAGCTGTCCAGTCCGACCAGCATCCGCACCGGCCGGTCCGCCTCGTCCTCGCTCTCCTCCGGGGGCGCGGGGGCCGGGCCCGCATCCAGCGCGTCTTCGAACACCAGCACGGCGCCCGTCTCCACGGCGCCGCGCACTGCCTCCTCCGGGTCGGCCACGGAGTGCCCCGCGAGGGCCCGCGCCAGCTCGGCGGGGTCCTGCGCCGTGTGTCCCGCGAGCGCGGCGCGCCCCAGCAGCCAGACGACCAGCGCCTCGGTGCGGCGCGGGTCGTCGGGGCCGCACTCGCCGCCGAGCAGGGCGCGCGCGAAGCCGTCGGCCTGCTCCGGCCGCACGCCCGGGACCGCGAGCAGCTTCCAGGGATCGTCCCGCAGCAGCTCGGCCGCGCCCTCGCCGAGGGTCTCCGCCACCCGCCGCCCCAGCTCCTGCGGAGCCCCGCCTTCCCGCAGCAGCGCGAGCAGTTCGTCCGGCGCCGGGACGGGGGGCCGCGGCGCGGCGGCGCCGTGGCGCGCTCCCGGGCCGCCGGCGGACGCGGGCGCGCCGCGCTCGCCCGCCTGGGGGTGCTGCGGGTGCTGCGGGCGCTGGGGGCGCTGCGGCTGCGCCGGCTCGGCGAAGAAGGACGCGGCGGAGCGCTCGCCGCTCTCCACCGCGCGGACGGCCGCGAGGAGTTCGGCTGCCTTGGCGTTCGTCACAGCTCGCTCCAGTCATGGTCGGGATAGCGGTGCACCGGCGCCGACACGTCGTCCAGCGCCTGGCAGATTTCTTCAGGAAGAGTAAGACCCTCCACTGACAGCGCCGCCGTGAGCTGCTGCGCCGTCCGCGCGCCGACGATCGGCGCGACCACGCCCGGCCGGTCCCGCACCCACGCGAGCGCCACCTGGAGCGGGGGCAGCGCCAGCCCGTCCGCCGCTATCGTCACCGCGTCCACGATCCGCCCCGCCGCCCCGTCCAGATACGGCTCCACGAAGGCCGCCAGCTGCTCCGAGGCGCCCCGCGAGCCCTCCGGCGGCGCGCCCTGCCCCCGGTATTTGCCGGTCAGCACGCCGCGCCCCAGCGGCGACGACGGCAGCAGCCCCACGCCCAGGTCGAGCGCCGCGGGCAGCACCTCGCGCTCGACGCCGCGCTGCAGCAGGCTGTACTCCATCTGGGTGCTGGCCAGCCGGGTGCGGGTGGCGGGCGCGGCGAGCTGCCAGGAGGCCGCCTTGGCGAGCTGCCAGCCGGAGAAGTTGGACACCCCGGCGTACCGGACGCGGCCGCTGCTCACCGCGATGTCGAGGGCCTGCAGGGTCTCGTCCAGCGGGGTGAGCGGATCGAAGGCGTGCACCTGCCACAGATCCACGTAGTCCGTGCCCAGCCGCTCCAGCGAGGCGTCCAGCGCGGCCAGCAGATGGCCGCGCGAGCCGTCGAACCGGCGGTCGGGGTCGGGCACGCTGCCGGCCTTGGTCGCGATCACCAGGTCGCGCCTCGGCACCAGGTCCTGGACCAGCCGGCCCAGCAGATACTCCGCGCCGCCGTCCGCGTACACATCGGCCGTGTCGACGAGCGTGCCGCCCGCCTCCCAGAACGTCTTGAGCTGGTCGGCCGCGTGCTGCTCGGCCGAGGTGTGGTCGCCCGTGTGGCGCGCCCAGTTGAGCGTGCCGAGCCCGATCCGGGATACCCGCAGGCCAGTGCGGCCGAGGTGCCTTAGCTCCATGGGCGTTGAGCGTACTTGTGGCGGGCGCTAGAGTCCGGGGGGTCAGGGACATTACTGATCAGTAAGGGGAGCGCGATGCAGATGCGGCTGGGCATCAATCTGGGCTACTGGGGCGCGGGCATGGACGCCGACAACCTCGCCGTGGCCCAGGAGGCCGACCGGCTCGGCTACGCGGTCTGCTGGGCGGCCGAGGCGTACGGCTCCGACGCCGCCACCGTGCTCGCCTGGGTGGCGGCCCACACCAGCCGCATCGACGTCGCCTCCGGCATCTTCCAGATCCCGGCCCGCGCCCCCGCGATGACCGCCATGACGGCCGCCACCCTCGACTCGCTGTCCGGCGGCCGCTTCCGGCTCGGGCTCGGAGTCTCCGGGCCGCAGGTGTCCGAGGGCTGGTACGGCGTGAAGTTCGACAAGCCCCTCGCCCGCACCCGCGAGTACGTCGAGATCATCCGCAAGGCCATGTCCCGCGAGCGCCTCAGCTACCAGGGCCAGCACTGGACGCTCCCGCTGCCGGAAGGACCCGGCAAGCCGATCAAGCTCACCGTGCACCCCGAGCGCGAGGAGATCCCGCTCTACATCGCGGCCATCGGCCCGAAGAACCTGGAGCAGACCGGCGAGATCGCCAACGGCGCGCTGCTGATCTTCTTCTCGCCCGAGCACGCCGAGGAGACCACGCTCCAGCACCTGCGCGCCGGGCGCGCCAAGGCGGAGAAGACCCTGGACGGCTTCGACGTGTGCCCGACCGTGCCGCTCGCCGTGGGCGACGACATCGACGCGCTGGCCGACCTCTTCCGCCCGTACACCGCGCTGTACGTCGGCGGCATGGGCAGCCGCAAGCAGAACTTCTACAACAGGCTCGCCCAGCGCATGGGCTACGGACAGGCCGCGGCGGAGATCCAGGACGCGTATCTGGCGGGCGAGAAGGAGGCCGCGGCGGCGGCCGTCCCCCGCGACCTCATCGACTCCACCACGCTGATCGGCCCCGTCGAGCGGATTGCCGACCGGATGCGCGCTTACGCCGACGCGGGGGTCACCACCCTCTCGCTGGCGCCTGCCGGGTTCACCCGGGAGGAGCGGCTCGCCTCCCTGCGGTCCGGAATGGAGGCCCTGGAGCGGGCCGGGCTCGCCTAGTGCCCTTCCGGCCACGGCACTAAGGGCGCGAAAGCCCCGGACGGGCGTGGACCGCCCCCTGGCGCGGCATCGCGGTGCACCTGCGGCCGTGGTGGGGGCTCGGGGGGTCTACCCCGCCACGGCCGTCACCGGACACAACGCCGTCCGGCCGTCCGGGGTTACGCACCCGGGGCCACCCGGCGCACAGCGCCGGAACCTGTCCTCCGTTCGGCGCAGATCCGCTCGTCACCTGTTGCCGGACCGCGCAGACCGCACTTGACTCGGTTCCCGCGGATGTCGTGCACGGAGGTGGCAGTGATGCTCTCTGCGAAGAGTCTGTTCCAGGAAATCCACGACAACGACGAGTCCTTCCGGCTCTTCTGTTCCATCGCGGCCAGCGGCGAGGCACAGGGCGGCTGGGAGAACGCCCGGATCGCGGCCCTGCTGCCGGAGAGCCAGCGGGAGCTCGCGCCCAAGGTGGTGCGGCACGGAGCCGACGAGGACAAGCACGGCCGCATCTTCAGCGCCCTGCTGCGCAAGCGCGGGCTGGACGCCGCGGAGGTCCCCGAGGACACCGACTACACCATGCTGCTGGAGGGCCTCGGCATCGGTCTGGCCCACGAGAAGCTGCGCGCGGACGAGTCGCTGTCCGAGCGGGACATCATCACCTACCTGGCGCACAGCCGGGTCACCGAGCAGCGCGCCTCGGAGGAGATGATCCTGCTGAAGAAGGTCCTCGGCGACCACCCGGAGGTCGGCCGGGCGGTCAGGATGATTTCCCACGACGAGGACAACCACCTCGCCTACTGCCACGAGGAACTGCTGCGCCTCGCCCGCGCGGGCCACGGCCGCACCATCCAGTCGCTGCTGCGGGAGTGCGCCCAGGCGGAGGTCCGCGTCTACCGCGACGTGAGCCTCGCCGTGATGAGCCGGATGGGCCGCATCCTGGGGTGGTCCCGGGCCAAGGCCGCGCTGCTGGCCGCCGGGATCCACGCCCGCTATCTGTACGAGCGGCTCGTCGGCTGGCGCCGGATGGTCAGCCTGCGCATGCCCGAGCGCCGCAACGCGCTGGGCGGCCCCGCGGAGGCGGCCCCCGGGTTCGCGTAACGCGGCGCACACCGACGGCGCGGGGCGGAGCGGGAACCGCACGACACGACGCACCGCCCCTCGCTTAGGGTTGCTGCCATGCCCACGCTCATCCTCGTACGGCACGGCAGGTCCTCGGCGAACACCTCCGGCGTTCTGGCGGGCCGCACCCCAGGCGTCGCACTGGACGAACTCGGCCGCCGGCAGGCCGCCGCGCTGCCCGGCCGGCTGGACGGGCTGCCCCTCGCCGCCGCCGTCCGCAGCCCGCTGCTGCGCTGCGAGCAGACCCTCGAACCGCTGTCCCGGGCGCGCGACGGCCTGCCGGTGTACGAGGACGAGCGGATCAGCGAGTGCGACTACGGCGAGTGGAGCGGGCGCAAGCTGGCCGAGCTGGCGGAGGAGCCGCTGATGGCGACCGTGCAGCAGCACCCCTCGGCAGCGGTCTTCCCCGGCGGCGAGTCCCTGCGCGCGATGCAGGCGCGGGCCGTGGAGGCGGCGCGGGACTGGAACGCCCGTGTCGAGGCGGAGCACGGCGCGTCGGCCGTCTACCTGATGTGCTCGCACGGGGACATCATCAAGTCCCTGGTGGCCGACGCACTGGGCATGCACCTGGACCTCTTCCAGCGGATCGCCGTCGGGCCCTGCTCGGTGACCGCCATCGGCTACACCCCCAGGCGCCCGTTCCTGCTGCGCCTGGGCGACACCGGAGAACTGGGCTCACTCGCGCCGCCCCCGGAGCAGGAGGACGAAACGGAGGACGACGCGGCCTCCGGGAGTCACGGAATGGCCGCCGTGGGGGGCGGAGCGTAGGCGTGATGATCGTCGGGCAGTAGGGTGCCAGTGTCCGATCCCCTTCAGCGCATTCTTTCCCGCACAACCGACTGTCGACTTCTACGGAGCAGGACGTGTCCCGTCAGGTGTTCCTGTACGACCCGCCGGACCGGTTCGTAGCCGGAACGGTCGGGTTGCCTGGCCGCCGTACCTTCTTCCTCCAGGCCACCGGGGGCGGCCGCACCACGAGCGTGGCGCTGGAGAAGGCACAGGTCGAGGCGCTCGCCGAGCGGATCGACGAGCTCCTCGACGAAGTGGTGCGCCGCTCCGGCGGCAACGCGCCCGTCCCCGCCGTGGCGCCCGCCGAGGTCGAGGACACCGGACCGCTGGACAGCCCGGTCGAGGAGGAGTTCCGGGTCGGCACCATGGCGCTGGCCTGGGACGGCGAGGGCGAGCGGATGGTCGTCGAGGCCCAGGCCATCGTCGATCTGGAGCCCGACTCGGACGAGGACCTGGCGGACGCCGAGCAGCGGCTGCTGCAGGACGACGAGAACGGCCCCCCGATGCTGCGCGTGCGGATCAGCGGCAGCATGGCCCGGTCGTTCGCCAAACGGGCCCTGGAGGTCGTGAACGCCGGCCGCCCGCCGTGCCCCCTGTGCAGCCTGCCGCTCGACCCGGAGGGACATGTATGTCCGCGCCAGAACGGATACCGCCGCAGCGAATGAGCACCGTATGACCGGGGACGGCGGAGCGGGGGCCGGGGGCGGCACGCCGGCTCTGCTCGCGGAGGGCACCCTCAGCCTGCACGGCCGTATACCCGACGCCTCGAACGCGGTGCTGTACGGCACCGTCGAGCGGGGCGGCGAGCGGCTGCCGTGCGTCTACAAGCCGGTGCGCGGCGAGCGCCCGCTGTGGGACTTCCCCGACGGCAGCCTGGCCCGGCGCGAGGTCGCCGCCTACGAGGTGTGCCGTGCCACCGGATGGGAGCTGATCCCGCCGACGGTGCTGCGCGACGGGCCGTACGGCGAGGGCATGTGCCAGGTCTGGGTCGGCCCGGCCCCGCACGCCGATGAGGACCCCGGCGGGCAGGACGCCGAGGGGGGAGAGGACGACGAGGAGCCGCTGCTCGCCCTCGTCGAGGGGGACGAGCCGGGGGCGGGCTGGAAGGCGGTCGGCTTCGCCGACGTCGGCGGCGGCAGGACCGCGTTGCTGGTGCACGCGGACGACGAGCGGCTGCGGCGCCTGGCCGTGCTGGACGCGGTCATCAACAACGGCGACCGCAAGGGCGGCCACCTGCTGCGGGTGCCCGGCGGCCGGCTGTACGCCATCGACCACGGTGTGACCTTCCATGCCGACGACAAGCTGCGCACGCTGCTGTGGGGCTGGGCGGGGGAGGAGCTGACGGGCGAGGCCGTGGCGGTGCTGCACGAGCTGACGGCTGACCTCGCGGAGGGCGCCCCGCTCGCCGCCCGGCTGTCCGGGCTGCTCACCGGGCCCGAGGTCGAGGCGGTACGCAAGCGGGCCGGGGCCATGCTCAGCTCCGGCCGGCATCCGCTGCCCAGCGGCGACTGGCCCGCCATCCCGTGGCCGCCCGTCTGAGAGGGTCCGGCGCGGTGCTGTCGGGCGGGGGCGCTCGGCCGGCGGAGGATTCGTGGCACCCGCAGGGATCGGCCCGTATACAGAACGCGTGTCCGGGTTAAGCTCTTGGCATGCATGCCTGGCCTGCTTCCGAGGTCCCCGTCCTGCCCGGTCAGGGCCGCGACCTCGACGTCCACGACACCGCGACCGACGGACGGGTCACCCTCGCCCCCGGTCCCGTCGCCCGAATCTACGTCTGCGGGATCACCCCGTACGACGCCACCCACCTGGGGCACGCGGCGACCTACAACGCGTTCGACCTCGTGCAGCGCGTGTGGCTCGACACCAAGCGGCAGGTCCACTACATACAGAACGTCACCGACATCGACGACCCGCTGCTGGAGCGGGCCGCCGTGACGGGGGAGGACTGGGCGGCGCTGGCGGAGCGCGAAACCACCCTCTTCCGCGAGGACATGACGGCCCTTCGGATGCTGCCCCCGCAGCACTACGTCGGCGCCGTCGAGGCCATTCCCCGGATCGTGCCGATGGTCGAGCAGCTGCGCGACGCCGGAGCCGCCTATGAACTCGACGGTGACATCTACTTCTCCGTGGACGCCGACCCGCACTTCGGCGGGGTGTCCCACTACAGTGCAGAAACGATGCGCCTGTTGTCCGCCGAGCGTGGTGGGGACCCTGAGCGCCCCGGGAAGAAGAACCCGCTGGACCCGCTACTGTGGTCCGCGGCGCGTCAGGGCGAGCCGCAGTGGGACGGCGGCTCGCTCGGGCCGGGGCGCCCCGGCTGGCACATCGAGTGCGTCGCCATCGCCCTGGAGCACCTCGGCATGGGCTTCGACGTGCAGGGCGGCGGCTCCGACCTGGCCTTCCCGCACCACGAGATGGGCGCCTCCCACGCCCAGGCGCTGACCGGCGAGTTCCCCTTCGCACGGAGCTACCTGCACGCCGGCATGGTCGCCCTGGACGGCGAGAAGATGTCCAAGTCCAAGGGAAACCTGGTGTTCGTCTCGGCGCTGCGCCGCCAGGGCGTCGACCCCGCCGCCATCCGGCTCGCACTGCTGGCCCACCACTACCGCGCCGACTGGGAGTACACGGACGCGGTGCTGGAGGAGGCCCAGGAGCGGCTCGCGCGCTGGCGCGCGGCCGTCTCGCGGCCCGACGGCCCGGCCGCGGAGGCGGTGCTGGAGGAGGTGCGTGCCGCTCTCGCGGACGACCTGGACGCGCCCGCGGCGCTGGCCGCCGTCGACCGCTGGGCGGACGCGCAGCGGCAGAGCGGCGGTGCGGACGAGGGGGCGCCCGGACTGGTCTCCCGTACGGTCGACGCCCTGCTGGGGGTCGCGCTGTAACCGGGGCGTGCGGTATCGGGCCGTGTCCGGCGGATCGTGCGTGCTGCCTGCCGACGCCGGGGGCGCGCCCCGGAGGGGGTGCGGGGAACCGCGCCCCTTACGGGGCGCCGGACACGGCCCCGGGGGCGCCGGACACGGCCCGTCAGTCGTCCGGGTCCTCCGAATCATCGGGTGACTCGGTTCTCGGCGGGTCACCCGTCGGCTTCGGGGGGCGGGCGGAGCCGGACCTGCGGCGCAGGTAACGCTCGAACTCCTTTGCGATGGCTTCACCGGACGCCTCCGGCAGCTCCGCGGTGTCCCGGGCCTCCTCCAGCGACTGCACATACTCCGCGACCTCGCTGTCCTCGGCCGCGAGCTGATCCACGCCCAGCTGCCAGGCGCGCGCGTCCTCCGGCAGCTCGCCCATCGGGATGCGCACCTCCAGCAGGTCCTCCAGGCGGTTGAGGAGCGCGAGGGTCGCCTTCGGGTTCGGCGGCTGCGACACGTAGTGCGGCACGGCGGCCCACAGGCTCGCGGCCGGGACGCCCGCGTGGGTGCACGCCTCCTGGAGGATGCCGACGATGCCGGTCGGGCCCTCGTACCTGGACTCCTCCAGCTGCATCGTGCGGGCCAGATCCGGGTCGGACGTCACCCCGCTCACCGGGACCGGACGGGTGTGCGGGGTGTCGCCCAGGAGCGCGCCCATCACCACCACCAGCTCGACGCCCAGCTCGTGCGCGAACCCGAGGATCTCGTTGCAGAACGAGCGCCAGCGCATGCTCGGCTCGATGCCCCGCACCAGGACGAGGTCGCGCTGCCGCCCCTTGCCGTCCGCGCTCTCCACGCGGACGACCGAGAGCCGGGTCGTCGGCCAGGTGACCTTGCGGACCCCGCCGTCCAGCCAGACCTGCGGCCTGTTGACCTGGAAGTCGTAGTAGTCCTCCGCATCCAGCGCGGCGAAGACCTCGCCCTTCCACTCCCGCTCCAGATGACCGACCGCGGTGGAGGCGGCGTCACCGGCGTCGTTCCAGCCTTCGAACGCGGCCACCATGACTGGGTCGACCAGCTCGGGAACCCCCTCCAGCTCGATCACCCAGCGCCTCCTTCCGGCCGGAGGGGAGCAGCGCGCCCCACCCCGGCAGCCGTTCTTCGTGCCCATTTGCGTTGCGGGCCCAGCCTACGGCGTGACGGTGCCCGCACCGCAGCCCCCGCACGCCTCCATCTGCCCGGTGCACACCCCTGGACGTCGTGGACATGGCAGGGCTATACATCGGACCTATGAGCAGAGGTCCGATGTATAGCGTGACCGGGGTCGAGGTCCATGACGTCCGGTTCCCCACCTCCGAGCGGCTCGACGGCTCGGACGCCATGAACCCCGACCCCGACTACTCCGCCGCCTATGTCGTCCTGCGCACCGACGCGCCCGACGGCCACACCGGGCACGGATTCTGCTTCACCATCGGCCGCGGCAACGACGTCGTCTGCGCCGCCGTCGCCGCGCTGCGGCCGTACCTCGCCGGCCGCTCCCTGGAGGCCGTCACCGGCGACCTGGGCGGTCTGCACCGCACGCTGACCCGCGACTCGCAGCTGCGCTGGCTCGGCCCCGAGAAGGGCGTCATGCACATGGCCGCGGGCGCCGTCGTGAACGCCGCCTGGGACCTGGCCGCCAAGCGCGCCGGGCTCCCCCTGTGGGCCTACCTGGCCTCGTTCAGCCCCGAGGAACTCGTCGCCCTCGTCGACTTCCGCCACCTGACCGACGCGCTCACCCCCGGGGAGGCCCTGGGGCTGCTGCGCGCCGCCGCCCCCGGGCGGGCCGCCCGCGCCGCCGCGCTGCGCGCCCACGGCTACCCCGCCTACACCACCTCGCCCGGGTGGCTCGGCTACTCCGACGAGAAGCTCGTCAAACTCGCCCACCAGGCGGTCGCCGACGGCTTCACCCAGATCAAGCTGAAGGTCGGCGCCGACCTCGACCAGGACCTGCACCGGATGCGGCTCGCGCGCGAGGCCGTCGGTCCCGCCGTGCGGATCGCCGTCGACGCCAACCAGCGGTGGGAGCGCGACGAGGCGGTGCGCTGGATGAGCGCGCTGGCCGCGCACGACCCGTACTGGATCGAGGAGCCCACCAGCCCCGACGACATCCTCGGCCACGCCGCCGTGCGCGCCCGGCAGCCCGTGAAGGTCGCCACCGGCGAACACGTCGCCAACCGCGTCGTGTTCAAGCAGCTGCTGCAGGCCGGGGCCGTGGACTTCGTCCAGATCGACGCCACCCGCGTGGCAGGCGTCAACGAGAACCTCGCCGTCCTGCTGCTGGCCGCGAAGTTCGGCGTTCCCGTCTGCCCGCACGCGGGCGGTGTCGGACTGTGCGAGCTGGTGCAGCACCTGGCGATGTTCGACTACGTCGCCGTCTCGGGCAGCACCGAGGACCGGGTCATCGAGTACGTCGACCATCTGCACGAGCACTTCACCGACCCGGCGGTCGTCAGGAACGGCCGCTACCTGGCCCCCACCGCACCCGGCTTCTCCGCCCAGCTGCGGGCCGACTCCCTGGCGGCCCACCGCTACCCGCACGGCGCCGTCTGGCGGGCGCGCACCGCGCACGGCGCCCCGGCAGCCCCGGACGGCGCACCGCCTCCCTGACACCGCACCACAGCACCCCACAACCGAGGACGGGACGACGACCCATGCGACTGCGCACGCGCACCCTCCGGACCACCGGCGCCGCCTCCTGCGCCCTGCTCCTGACTGCCGCCGCCCTCGCGGGCTGCAACCGCGGCAGCGAGGGCGGAGCCGCGGCCAGGGGCAAGGTCGGCATCGACATGCCGCGCACCGACACCGACTTCTGGACCGCCTATCAGAGCTACGTCAAAAAGGGCGTCGACAACGGCACCGTGGACGCACTGCCCCTGTCCAACTCGCAGAACGACATCTCCAAACTGGTCGCCAACGTCCAGACGTTCACCGACCAGGGCGCCGAGGCCGTTGTCATGGCCCCGCAGGACACCGGGGCGATCTCCTCCACCCTGCGGAACCTCGCGGAGCGGGACGTCCCCGTCGTCAGCGTCGACACCCGGCCCGACAAGGGCGAGGTCTACATGGTGGTACGCGCCGACAACCGCGCCTACGGGCGCAAGTCGTGCGAGTACCTGGGCGAACAGCTGGGCGGCCGGGGCCGCGTCGCCGAGCTCCAGGGCGACCTCAGCTCCATCAACGGCCGGGACAGATCCGAGGCGTTCGCGTCCTGCATGAAGAAGAAGTACCCCAGGATCACGGTGCATGAGCTGCCCACCAACTGGGACGGCAAGGAGGCGTCCGCCAAGCTGCAGAGCCTGCTCGCCCAGCACCGCGACCTGGACGGCATCTACATGCAGGCCGGCGGTGCCTTCCTGCAGCCCACCCTCGCCCTGCTGGAGCAGAAGAACCTGCTGCGCCCGCCCGGCGCCAAGGGGCACATCACCATCATCTCCAACGACGGCATCCCCGAAGAGCTGAAGGCGATCCGCCAGGGCAAGATCGACGCCACGCTGTCCCAGCCCGCCGATCTGTATGCCAAGTACGCCCTGAGGTACGCCCGCGCCGCGCTGGACGGCAGGACCTACGAGCCCGGCCCCACCACCCACGGGTCGAAGATTGTCAAGCTCCCCAACGGACTGGAGGACCAGCTCCCCGCCCCGCTCGTCACCAGGAAGAACGTCGACGACAAGGCGCTGTGGGCCAATCAGACGGAGAAGCGGTGACCGGCCCGCAGCCCGCCGGGACGGCGGCCGTGCACGCCGAGGGGATCGTCAAGCGCTACGGCGCGACGGTCGCGCTGGACGGTGTGGGGCTGACCGTACGCCCCGGAGAGGCGCACGCCCTGGTGGGCCGGAACGGTGCGGGCAAGTCCACCCTCGTCTCCGTCCTCACCGGCATGAACCGCCCCGACGCGGGCCGGGTCACCCTCCACGGCCGTCCCGCACCGCCCTTCGGGGACACGGAGGCGTGGCGCGGCCACATCGCCTGCGTCTACCAGCGCTCCATGGTCGTGCCCGAGCTGACGGTAGCGGAGAACCTCTTCCTCAACCGCTTCCCCGGCACCCGTCCCATCCGCTGGCCCGCCCTGCGGCGGCGGGCCGGTGCGCTGCTGCGGGAGTACGGCGTGGACGTCGATCCCGCCCGGCGCACCAGGGACCTCACCGTCGAGCAGCGGCAGTTCGTGGAGATCGCGCGGGCGCTGTCCTGCGGCGCCCGGACCGTGATCCTCGACGAGCCGACCGCGCAGCTCGACGCGGGCGGCATCGCCCGGCTCTTCACCAAGCTGCGCGAACTGCGCGCCCAGGGCGTGGCGTTCCTGTTCATCTCGCACCACCTCCAGGAGGTGTACGAGCTGTGCGACACCGTCACCGTCTACCGCGACGCACGCCATGTGCTCACCGAGCCCGTCGCCGGTCTGCCCCGGCGGGAGCTGGTCGCGGCGATGACCGCCCAGGAGACCGGAGGGAGCGCCGCGGGGGAGGGCGCGGCCGCGGGGAGGGCGGCCGCGGCCGGCCGCGCCGCCCCGGAGGGCGGGCCCGTGCTGCGCGCCCGCGGGCTGGCGCTCCGGGGCGCGTACGGGCCCGTCGACCTCACCGTGCGCGCGGGCGAGGTCCTCGGCCTCGCCGGAGCCACCGCGAGCGGCAGCACGGCGATCGGCGAGACCCTCGCGGGGCTGCGCCGGCAGACCGCAGGGACGGTCACCGTACGCGGCCGCACCGTGCGCCCCGGCAGCGTCCCGCACGCCCTGGAAGCGGGCATCGGCTACGTCCCCAAGGACCGGCACCTCCAGGGCCTCGTCCCGCAGCGCAGCGTCGCCGAGAACGCCACGCCCGTCGCCGACCAGCTCGGCCGGTGGGGCGCTGTGCTGCCCTCCCGGACGCGGGAGTTCGCCCGCCGGATGATCGGCTCCCTGGACATCAAGACCTCGGGTCCCCGGCAGCCCGTCTCCGGGCTCTCCGGCGGCAACCAGCAGAAGGTCGTCGTCGCCCGTGCGCTGGCCCGCGACCCCGGCGTACTGGTCGCCGTCCGGCCCACCGCCGGAGTCGACGTCACGTCCAAGGACACGCTGCTCGGCATCGTCCGGGAGGTCGCCGACCAGGGGCGCGCCGCACTGATCGTCTCGGACGAACTGGACGACCTGCGGGTGTGCGACAGGGTGCTGGCCCTGTTCCACGGGCGGATCGCGGCCGAGTACGGCACCGAGTGGAGCGACCAGGAGCTGGTCGCGGCGATGGAAGGCATCACAGGACAGCACGGGCACCCAGGGCACCCCGAGGAGAGCGCACCATGACCGACACCGCCCAGCCGCCGGCCCGCGAGCTGACGGACGGCCGGGAACCGGAACACCGGGAGAGCGCCCGCGCGAGGATCGACTTCGCGCGGTGGCGCGACCTGTCCCTGGTGCCGGTCATCCTCGTCCTCGGGCTGATCGGCTTCATCGTCTCGCCCGCCTTCCTGACGACGGACAACCTCCTCGGCGTCGTCCAGCAGTCGACCGAACTCGGCCTGCTGGTGCTCGGCCTGGCGCTGGTGCTCATCTGCGGCCGGATGGACCTCTCCCTGGAGTCCACCCTGGGCGTGGCGCCCGTCGTCGCCATGTGGCTCGTCCTCCCGTCGGACGGCAGCCGGTTCCACGGCCTGGGCCTCCTGCCCACCTGGCTGGCCATTCCGCTCTGCCTCGCCGTGGGCGCGCTGATCGGCGCCACCAACGGCTTTCTGATGCTGAAGCTCCGCGTCAACGGGTTCATCGCCACCCTCGGCATGCTGACGATGCTGCGCGGCCTGCACGTCGGACTGTCCGAAGGGCAGTCGATCGTCAACGTCCCCGACTCCTTCCGGTACCTGGGCAGGGCCGACTGGCTGGGCGTCCCTGCGGCGGTCTGGCTCTGCCTGCTGCTGTACGCGGCGGCCGGGCTCTTCCTCGCCTACATGCGGCACGGGCGGGCGCTGTACGCGATCGGCGGCAACCCGGAGGCCGCGCGCGCCGCCGGCATCCGCACCGACCGGCTCACCTGGGCCGTGCTGGCCCTCGCGGGCACACTCGCCGCCTTCGCCGGGATCCTCTACACCGGCCACTACGGCTCGGTCTCGGCCGGCCAGGGCGACGGCTGGATCTTCCAGGTGTTCGCAGCGGCGGTGATCGGCGGCATCGGGCTGCGGGGCGGCAGGGGCACCGTCTTCGGGGCGCTGACGGGCGTGCTGACGCTGCAGCTCGTGGTGAACGTGATGACGCTCGGCGGGGTCCCGCCGCTGTGGAACCAGTTCCTCAACGGCGCCATCATCATCGTGGCGCTCGTCATCTCCCGCTTCGCGGGCGGAGAGCGCCAGGAATGAGCCCGGCGGCGCCGGCCGCGCCGCTTCGTCACAGGGCGGAGCGGTCACAGGGCGGAGCGCCGTCACAGGGTGGAGCGCAGCCACTGCTCCACGCTCGCGATGTGCACCGTCGCCCAGGAGCGCGCCGCCTCCGTGTCGCGGGCCCGCAGGGCGGCGAGGATCTGGCGGTGCTCGTGGAGGGTGCGGCTGACGGCGTGCTCCTGGGTCAGCCCGCGCCACACCCGGGCCCGCGTGGTGGGCCCGGACAGCCCGTCCAGCAGGGAGCACAGCACCGAGTTGCCGGAGGCGGCCACGATCCGGCGGTGGAACTCCAGATCGGCGGCGACCAGCTCCTCCACCGACGGATCGTCGCCCAGCGCGTCCAGCTGCGCCTCCAGCGCGTCCAGCTCGCCGTCCGGGATCCGCACCCCGGCCATCGCGGTCGCCGCCGGCTCCAGGATGCGGCGCACCGCGAGGAACTCCAGGACCGTGTCGTCGCGGTGGAAGTCCACCACGAAGCTCATGGCCTCCAGCAGCAGCTGCGGGTCCAGACTGGTGACGTAGGTGCCGTCGCCCTGGCGCACGTCCAGGATGCGGATCAGGGACAGCGCGCGCACCGCCTCCCGCAGCGAGTTGCGCGACAGCCCCAGGTCGGTCGCCAGCTCGCTCTCCTTGGGCAGCCGGTCGCCGGGCCGGAGCGCACCCGAGACGATCATCCCCTTGATCTTCTCGATCGCCTCATCGGTAACCGCCACGCTCTGCCTCCCTGACCCGAGTCCTGACCTTCGGCGCATCCGCAGACATCGGATGTCTCCGCCCCATTATGGCCCGGGACCGCGCACCCGCCCGCCGCACATCCGGGCAGCCGGCCGGCACCGGTGGGCGGGGTCGCCGTGACCGTCGGCGCCGGGAGGGTCCGCGTTCCCCATGCGACGGGAGCATGCCATCTTCCCCGCCCCTCCGGGGCGGCGGCCCGCGGTCCGCACACCGCGGGGCAGACGACGAGACCGGCGGCGCCCGACATCCTCCCGCAGGGTGTGCGGGGGCGTCGTAGGGCACCGCCGGTCTCCGCCGTCGGTCACCTCGGGCCGCGGCGGGCGAGGGGGCCTCGGCCCCGCCGCGCGCCGCGGCTCAGCTCTCGCGCTCGGCCAGGATCTTCTCCACCCGCTCGCGGACCTCCGGGGTGTCGAGGCCGCGGATCGTCAGGGTCATCCTGCGCCGCGCCACGTCGTCCGCGGTCTGCGCCCACTCGTGGTCCCGCGCGTACACCACCTGGGCCCAGATCTCCGGGCCGTCCGGGTGGACGCGCTCGCCCAGCGCGGGGTCCTCGTTCACCAGGCGGGCGATGTCGAAGGAGAGCGAGCCGTAGTGCGTGGCCAGCTGGCGCGCGGTCAGCGGGTCCATCCGCACGCCCGGCTCGCGGTCCACCAGCAGACGGTGGGCGACCGCGTTCGGGTTCGAGACGCCGGGCAGCGGGGTGCGCCGCACCAGCTCCTTGACCGGCACCGAATCCTCGGCGAGACCGCCGCCCGGCAGCTGCTCCAGCTTGTTCATCACCGTGCGGCCGATGTGCCGGTACGTCGTCCACTTGCCGCCCGCGACGGACAGCATGCCGCCCCGGCCCTCGGTGACCACCGTCTCGCGCTTGGCGGACTCGACGCCGCCCGGCCCGCCGGGCAGCACGCGCAGGCCCGCGAAGGCGTACGTCATCAGGTCCCGCGAGAGGTCGGCGTCGCGCACCGAGAACGCGGCCTCGTCCAGGATCTGCTGGATGTCGGCCTCGGTCGCCCGCACGTCCGCGGGGTCGCCGGTGTACTCCTCGTCCGTGGTGCCCAGCAGCAGCTGGTCCTCCCACGGCAGCGCGAAGGTGATGCGGTACTTGTCGATGGGGGTGGCCATCGCGGCGCGCCACGGCGAGTTCCGCTTGAGCACCAGGTGGGCGCCCTTGGACAGCCGGATGGACGGGGCGGCGCCGCTGTCCTCCATACGCCGCAGGTGGTCGACCCACGGCCCGGTGGCGTTGAGCACCAGGCGGGCGTTCACGCCGAACTCGGCGCCGTCCGTGCGGTCCCTCAGCTCCGCGCCCGTCACCCGGCCGCGGGTGAAGCGCAGCCCGGTGACCTCGGCGTGGTTGAGCACGACAGCGCCCGACTCGACGGCGGCGCGGACCGTCATCACGGCCATCCGGGAGTCGTTCATCTGGTGGTCGCCGTAGACCGCGACCGCCTTGAGGTTGTCCGTGCGCAGCGCCGGGTTGTCGGCCGCCGCCTTGGCGGGGGAGATGACCCGGCCCACGCCGTCGCCGAAGGCGGACAGCGCGGAGTACGCGAAGACGCCCGCGCCCAGCTTGGCGGCGCCGTGCGGGCCGCCCTTGTAGACGGGCAGATAGAAGGTGAGCGGGTTGACCAGGTGCGGGGCCACGTCCTTGGCCAGCACCCGCCGCTCATGGTGGTTCTCCGCGACCAGCTTGACCGCACCGGTCTGCAGGTAGCGCAGACCGCCGTGCACCAGCTTCGAGGACGCGGAGGAGGTGGCGCCGGCGAAGTCGCCGGCGTCCACCATGGCCACCCGCAGTCCCGACTGCGCCGCATGCCAGGCGACCGAGGTCCCCAGGATGCCGCCGCCGATCACCAGCAGGTCGTACGTCGCGTTCGCGAGCAGCTCTCTGGTCTCGGCGCGGCCAGGGTTGCTGCCGGCAGCCGGGTGCGTCCCCAGGGCGGGGACGCTCTGCAGGGTGTTCATTGTCCTCAGCTCTCCTCTTCGATCCAGCCCATGGTCCGCTCGACGGCCTTGAGCCAGTTCCGGTATTCCCGCTCACGCGTCTCCGCGTCCATGCGGGGGGTCCATTCGGCCGCGCGCTTCCAGTTGGCGCGCAGCTCCTCGGTGTCCGACCAGAAGCCGACGGCCAGCCCGGCCGCGTACGCGGCACCCAGGCAGGTGGTCTCGGCGACCATCGGGCGGACGACCGGGGCGTCGAGGACGTCCGAGATGGTCTGCATCAGCAGATTGTTGGCGGTCATGCCGCCGTCCACCTTCAGGGAGGTCAGCTCGACCTCGGAGTCCTTCTGCATCGCGTCGACGATCTCGCGCGTCTGCCACGCGGTGGCTTCCAGCACGGCACGCGCGAGGTGCGCCTTGGTGACGTAACGGGTGAGGCCCGCGATCACACCCCGCGCATCCGAACGCCAGTACGGGGCGAACAGGCCGGAGAACGCGGGCACGAAGTACGCGCCGCCGTTGTCCTCCACCGAGCTGGCCAGCGTCTCGATCTCCGCCGCGCTGTTGATGAGGCCCATCTGGTCCCGCATCCACTGCACCAGCGAGCCGGTGACCGCGATCGAGCCCTCCAGCGCGAAGACCGGCTCCTGGTCCCCGATGCGGTACCCCACGGTCGTCAGCAGGCCGTTGTAGGAGTTGATCGGCTCGTGGCCGGTGTTCATCAGCAGGAAGGTGCCGGTGCCGTACGTGGACTTGGCCTCGCCCGGGGAGTAGCACGTCTGGCCGAACAGCGCGGCCTGCTGGTCGCCCAGCGCGGAGGCGACGGGCAGCCCGGACAGCTCGCCGACGGCCTCGCCGTACACCTCGGCGGACGAGCGGATCTCGGGCAGCACGGCCATCGGGATGCCGATGGAGGAGCAGATCTTCTCGTCCCACTGCATGGTGTGCAGGTTCATCAGCAGCGTGCGGGACGCGTTGGTCACATCGGTGACGTGCCGTCCGCCGTTCGGCCCACCGGTGAGGTTCCAGATGACCCACGAGTCCATCGTGCCGAACAGGATCTCGCCGTTCTCGCAGCGCTCCCGCAGCCCCTCGACGTTGTCCAGCAGCCAGCGGATCTTCGGGCCCGCGAAGTACGAGGCGAGGGGGAGGCCCGTCTCGCGGCGGAACCGGTCCTGGCCGACGTTGCGGCCCAGGTCCTTGCAGAGCGCGTCGGTGCGGGTGTCCTGCCAGACGATGGCGTTGTGCACCGGCTTGCCGGTGGCCTTCTCCCACAGCACGGTCGTCTCGCGCTGGTTGGTGATGCCGATCGCCAGGACGTCCTTCTTGGTGATCCCGGCGTTGCTCAGCGCGCCCGTGACGACCTGCTGGACGTTCGCCCAGATCTCGGCGGCGTCGTGCTCGACCCAGCCCGGCTTGGGGAGGATCTGCTCGTGCTCCTTCTGGTCGACCGAGACGATACGGCCGTCCTTGTCGAAGACGATGCAGCGGCTGGAGGTGGTGCCCTGGTCGATGGCCGCGATGAAGGGGCCTCCGCCGTGCGCGGAGGCGGTGGTGGCGTGTGTGTCGCTCATGGTGTGCTCCGATTACTTCGTTCGGATCGGTCGGCTGTGGCGTCCCGCGACGGCGGCTAGCCCCATACGAGGTTGTATATGCCAGCGGCGGCCGCGGCACCCGCGAGCGGGCCGGCGATGGGCACCCAGGCGTAGCCCCAGTCGCTTCCGCCCTTGTTCGGCAGCGGCAGCAGCGCGTGCACGATACGGGGGCCGAGGTCGCGGACCGGGTTGATCGCGTACCCCGTCGGACCGCCGAGGGACAGGCCGATGCCCACCACGACCAGTGCGGTGATCAGGGCACCCATTCGGCCCAGGCCGACCGTGCCGTCCGCGTCCTTGACCAGACCCTGGGTGACGATGGCCAGGATGAGCACGAAGGTGGCGATGAACTCGGTGACGAAGTTCTGCACCGGGTTGCGTATCTCGGGCGACGTGAAGAAGACGCCGTGCACCGGACCCGGGTTGGAGGTCTTCTGCTTGGCCATCTCGGGCTCGTTGAGCGTGGCGTGCAGCTGGCCGTAGTAGGCGAGCCAGACCAGCACCGCGCCGATCACCGCACCGAGCAGCTCGCTGCCCATGTAGACCGGCACGTCGCCCCAGTCCGTGTCGCCCTTGATGGCCAGAGCCAGGGTGACCGCCGGGTTCAGGTGCGCGCCCGAGGTTTGGGCGATGTACGCACCGGTGAGAACTGCGAAACCCCAACCGAACGCGATGGCGACCCACCCGGCCTCGAAAGCCTTCGAGCGCTTGAGGTTGACGGCGGCGCAGACGCCGCCGCCGAGGAGGACCAGCACCATGGTGCCGAGGACCTCGCTCTGGAAGATGTCGGAGCTGGACACCCGCGACTCCTTTGTCCTTTAGTCCAGATGGATAGGCGGGCCGGGTAAACGTCCGGTGTTCGACAATGTCGACCGCCGAACGGCAGTTTTCTCCCTGGTGAGGATCTCGTCAAGAGGGTGTGACGGATGACTCCCGAATGTCCGCCCTGGTCGGAGCTGTCCCGGTTGGTGGGACCGCGCCTAGAAACGCCGCAGCGCGCCGAGGTCCCGGGAGACCGCCCGCGCGCAGTCGCGCACCGCGGCCACCAGGTGCGGATGCAGCTCGCCCTCGGCGCACACCCGCTCCACGGCGCCGGTGACGCCGACAGCCCCCACCGGCATCCGGCGCCGGTCGTAGACGGGAGCGGCGACCGAGGCCAGCCCGTTCCAGGTCTCCTCCACGTCGGACGCCCAGCCGCGCGCCCGCACCACCTCCAGCAGCTCCTCGAACGCCTGCTCGTCGGTGACCGTGCGCTCCGTGAAGACCCGCCGCTCGACGTCCGCCGCCTGGCTGTGCGCCACCGGGTCGTACGCCGCCAGCACCTTGCCCAGGGCCGTGCAGTGCAGCGGCTGCATCGCACCCACCTCCAGCACCTGACGGCTGTCGTCGGGCCGGAAGACGTGGTGCACGATCAGCACGCCCTGCTGGTGCAGCACCCCCAGGTAGACGCTCTCGCCGCTCGACCGCGCCAGGTCGTCCGTCCAGACCAGCGCGCGGGCCCGCAGCTCGTGCACGTCCAGATAGCTGTTGCCCAGCCGCAGCAGCTCGGCTCCGAGCTGGTACTTGCCGGTGGCCGCGTCCTGCTCGACGAAGCCCTCCTGCTGCAGCGTGCGGATCAGCCCGTGGGCCGTACCCTTGGCGAGGTCGAGGGCCGAGGCGATCTCGGAGAGGCCGAGCCGCCGCTCACCACCCGCCAGCAGTCGCAGCACCGCGGCAGCGCGCTCCAGCGACTGGATGGACCGGGCCATCTGGTACCTCCGTGACCTGCTCTGTCTGTTGTTCGGCAATGTCGAACGGTATCGTTACATGCCGACCAGGGGGAAGTGCCGTTTTGAGCCGTCCACACCCCTGTTCCGCGGAATACCTATCGAGCACCCTTGCGCAGGCCCTATACGCTGACCGGGTGCGCTGTCTCCAGGGACGGCGCAAAGCCGACAGCCGTCGCATCCCAGGGAGCTCTTCCATGGCCTCGTCGCCTAGCAGCACGTCCGCACCCAAGAACCCGACCCGGGCCGACGCCCTCCGGCAGGCACTCGCCGAGCGCGTGGTCGTCGCCGACGGGGCGATGGGGACGATGATCCAGGCGCAGGACCCCACTCTTGACGACTTCCAGCAGCTTGAGGGCTGCAACGAGATCCTCAACGTGACGCGTCCGGACATCATCCGCTCCGTCCACGAGGAGTACTTCGCGGCCGGTGTGGACTGCGTGGAGACGAACACCTTTGGCGCGAATTTTGCGGCGCTGGGGGAGTACGAGATCACCGACCAGATCCACGAGCTGTCCGAGAAGGGCGTGCGCATCGCCCGCGAGGTCGCCGACGAGTTCGACGCCAAGGACGGCCGCCAGCGCTGGGTCCTCGGCTCCATGGGCCCCGGCACCAAGCTGCCCACCCTCGGCCACGCCCCCTACACCACGCTCCGCGACGCGTACCAGGAGAACGCCGAGGGCATGATCGCCGGCGGCGCCGACGCGCTGCTGGTGGAGACCACCCAGGATCTCCTGCAGACCAAGGCGTCCATCATCGGCGCCCGCCGCGCCATGGACGCCACCGGCGCCGACCTCCCGCTCATCTGCTCGGTCACGGTGGAGACCACCGGCACCATGCTGCTGGGCTCCGAGATCGGCGCGGCGCTCACCGCGCTGGAGCCGCTGGGCATCGACATGATCGGCCTGAACTGCGCCACCGGCCCGGCCGAGATGAGCGAGCACCTGCGCTACCTGGCCCAGCACGCGCGCGTCCCGATCTCCTGCATGCCGAACGCGGGCCTGCCCGTCCTCGGCAAGGACGGCGCCCACTACCCGCTGACCGCGGAGGAGCTCGCCGACGCGCACGAGGGCTTCGTCCGCGACTACGGCCTCTCCCTCGTCGGCGGCTGCTGCGGCACCACCCCCGAGCATCTGCGGCAGCTCGTGGAGCGGGTCAGAGGCTCCGCGCCCGCCGAGCGCACCCCGCAGGCCGAGCCCGGCGCCGCCTCCCTCTACCAGACGGTCCCGTTCCGCCAGGACACCTCGTACATGGCCATCGGCGAGCGGACGAACGCCAACGGGTCCAAGAAGTTCCGCGAGGCCATGCTGGAGGGCCGCTGGGACGACTGCGTGGAGATGGCCCGCGACCAGATCCGCGAGGGCGCCCACATGCTCGATCTGTGCGTCGACTACGTCGGCCGGGACGGCGTGGCCGACATGGCGGAGCTGGCCGGCCGCTTCGCCACCGCCTCCACGCTGCCCATCGTGCTGGACTCCACCGAGATCGGCGTCATCCAGGCCGGCCTGGAGAAGCTGGGCGGCCGCGCGGTGATCAACTCGGTGAACTACGAGGACGGCGACGGCCCCGAGTCCCGCTTCGCCAAGGTCACCACGCTCGCCAAGGAGCACGGTGCCGCGCTGATCGCCCTCACCATCGACGAGGAGGGCCAGGCCCGCACCGTCGAGAACAAGGTCGCCATCGCCGAACGGATCATCGCGGACCTGACCGGCAACTACGGCATCCGTGAATCCGACATCCTCATCGACACCCTGACCTTCACCATCTGCACCGGCCAGGAGGAGTCCCGCAAGGACGGCATCCACACCATCGAGGCGATCCGGGAGCTCAAGAAGCGCCACCCGGACGTGCAGACCACGCTGGGCCTCTCCAACATCTCCTTCGGCCTCAACCCGGCCGCGCGCATCACCCTCAACTCCGTCTTCCTCGACGAGTGCGTCAAGGCGGGCCTCGACTCGGCGATCGTCCACGCGAGCAAGATCCTCCCGATCGCGCGCCTGGAGGAAGAGCAGGTCAACGCCGCCCTCGACCTCATCTACGACCGCCGCAGCGAGGGCTACGACCCGCTGCAGAAGCTCATGGAGCTGTTCGAGGGCGCCACCGCCAAGTCCCTGAAGGCGGGCAAGGCCGAGGAGCTGGCGGCCCTCCCGCTGGACGAGCGGCTGCAGCGCCGCATCATCGACGGCGAGCGCAACGGCCTGGAGGAGGACCTGGAAGCGGCGCTGGAGGAGCGCCCGGCGCTGGCGATCGTCAACGACACCCTGCTGGCCGGGATGAAGGTGGTCGGCGAGCTGTTCGGCTCCGGCCAGATGCAGCTCCCGTTCGTCCTGCAGTCCGCCGAGGTGATGAAGAACGCGGTCGCCCACCTCGAACCGCACATGGAGAAGTCCGACGACGACGGCAAGGGCACCATCGTGCTGGCCACCGTCCGCGGCGACGTGCACGACATCGGCAAGAACCTGGTCGACATCATCCTCTCGAACAACGGCTACCAGGTCGTCAACCTGGGCATCAAGCAGCCCGTCGCCGCCATCCTGGACGCCGCCAAGGAGCACCGGGCCGATGTCATCGGCATGTCCGGGCTGCTGGTGAAGTCCACGGTGATCATGAAGGAGAACCTGGAGGAGCTGAACGCCCGCAAGATGGCCGACGACTACCCGGTCATCCTCGGCGGGGCCGCCCTCACCCGCGCCTATGTCGAGCAGGACCTGCACGAGGTGTACGAGGGCGAGGTCCGCTACGCCAAGGACGCCTTCGAGGGCCTGAGCCTCATGGACGCGCTGATGGACGTCAAGCGCGGCGTACCCGGCGCCAGCCTGCCCGAGCTGAAGAAGCGCCGGGTGGCCAAGCGGGACGTGGACATCCCCGAGCCGGAGGCCAACGACGGATCCGTGCGTTCCGACGTGGCCACCGACAACCCCGTGCCCGAGCCCCCGTTCTGGGGCACCAAGGTGATCAAGGGGATCGGGCTGAAGGAGTACGCCTCCTGGATCGACGAGGGGGCCCTCTTCAAGGGCCAGTGGGGCCTGAAGGAGGCCCGCAAGGGCGACGGGCCCTCCTACGAGGAGCTGGTGGAGTCCGAGGGGCGCCCCCGGCTGCGCGGCTGGCTCGACCGACTGCACACGGAGGGCCTGCTGGAGGCCGCCGTCGTCTACGGCTACTTCCCCTGCGTCTCCAAGGGCGACGACCTCATCCTGCTGGACGACCAGGGCAACGAGCGCACCCGCTTCACCTTCCCCCGGCAGCGCCGCGGGCGGCGGCTGTGCCTGGCGGACTTCTTCCGCCCGGAGGAGAGCGGCGAGACGGACGTCGTCGGCCTCCAGGTGGTCACGGTCGGCTCCAGGATCGGCGAGAAGACGGCCGAGCTGTTCGCCGCCGACGCCTACCGCGACTACCTGGAGCTGCACGGGCTCTCCGTCCAGCTCGCCGAGGCGATGGCCGAGCTCTGGCACGCGCGGGTCCGCTCGGAGCTCGGCTACGCGGGCGAGGACCCGGAGCAGATGCAGGGCATGTTCGACCTGAAGTACCGCGGCGCCCGCTTCTCGCTGGGCTACGGCGCCTGCCCCAACCTGGAGGACCGCGCGAAGATCGCCGAGCTGCTGCGGCCCGAGCGGATCGGGGTCGAGCTGTCCGAGGAGTTCCAGCTGCACCCGGAGCAGTCCACCGACGCGATCGTCCTCCACCACCCCGAGGCGAAGTACTTCAACGCCCGTTAACAGACCGTCGTACACTGTTCGGTCCGGTACAGGCCGGTCGTCCCTTCCCGCCGGGAATGGGCGACCGGCCTTCCTGTCCCCCAGGAGGCGCGCGGATGACCAGTTCCCTTCCCGCAGTCGGCACTCTGACGGCCGAGGGCCCAGCTCTTGAGGGGGTGCTGCTCGACATGGACGGCACCCTGGTGGACACCGAGGACTTCTGGTGGGACGCGGAGGTCGAGGCGTTCGCCGAACTGGGGCACGAACTCCGCGAGGAGTGGCGCTCCGTGGTCGTGGGCGGCCCGATGGCGCGTAGCGCCGGGTTCCTGATCGAGGCGACCCGCGCCGAGATCGGCCTGGAGGAGCTGAGCGTCCTGCTCAACCGGAAGTTCATCCAGCGGGTGGAGCGCGGGGTGCCGCTGATGCCCGGCGCCCGGCGGCTGCTGACGGAGCTGACCGCCCAGGGGATCCCCGCCGCGCTCGTCTCCGCCTCGCACCGCACCGTCGTCGACCGGATGCTGGTCTCGCTCGGCCGGGAGCACTTCAGGTTCACTCTGGCGGGTGATGAGCTGCCGCGGACCAAGCCGCACCCGGACCCGTACCTCGCCGCCTCGGGCCGCCTCGGGGCTGATCCGGCGCGCTGCGCGGTGCTGGAGGACACCGCCACCGGAGTGGCCTCCGCCGAGGCCGCGGGCTGCCCCGTGGTGGCGATCCCGTCGCTGGCGCCGATAGAGCCCGCGCTCGGCCGTACGGTCGTACGCTCGCTCGAAGAGGTCGACCTGTCGTTCCTCCGGTCCCTGGTCGCGATGTCCGGCTGAGCGATCATGGTTTCCGGTGAGCGCGGGTGTGCTCACGCGAGGTCTGTTCCCATCCGGAAACGCGGTGGGGACGCTGGGCGTCGGACCGCTCATTTTGTGTGACGGACGCAGCGTCGGGCGGCCTCAATTCCGCTGTCCGGTTGGCCACTTGGCGACGTGATGTTCGTCACGTGTGTGGGACTCGACAGGGTCCCCGCTGTGTGGTGAGAAGGTGGCGTCAGATGGATTTCACGTTCCTTTGTGTCCCTATTGGTTGACGGAAGCGCCCTACGTTCCGCCGTTCGGATAACGGACGGCGGGGGTTCGGTTTCAGCGTGCGAAACCGCTACCTACCGGCCCCCTCGGGATGGGCGGGGC
>NZ_JAAKZZ010000339.1 GCF_011045075.1 Streptomyces boncukensis | reverse complement strand
GGGAGCAGAGGGGGACGTGATGCCGCCGTTCGGGTCCGCCCCATTGCGCCGTGCGCGCCGGCGCGCGACGAATGGGAGGTCGCGCCCCGACGGTGCGGCGTGCCCTCAGGCGCGACGAACGGGAGGCAGACCGATGGGCAAGCTGGACGGACGGGTCGTCATCATCACCGGTGCCGCGCGGGGCCAGGGCGAGCACGCGGCCCGACTCTTCGCCGCCGAGGGCGCCGCGGTGGTGCTGGGCGACGTACTGGACGAGCAGGGCGAGGCCGTCGCCAAGGACATCCGGGAGGACACCGGCGCGGAGCGGGCCCTGTACGTCCCTCTCGACGTGCGGGGCGAGGACGACTGGACGCGCGCCGTGCGCGCCGCCAAGGAGCGGTTCGGGCATGTCGACGGCCTGGTCAACAACGCGGGGGTGCTGCGCTTCGGCGAGCTGGCCCGCACCAGCCTCGCGGAGTACCGGGAGGTCGTCGACGTCAACCAGATCGGCTGCTTCCTGGGGATGCGTGCCGTCGTGCCGGAGCTGGAGGCGTGTGGCGGCGGGACGATCGTGAACACCTCTTCGTACGCGGCGCTCTCCGGCATGGCGTACATCACCGCGTACGCGGCGACCAAGGCGGCGATCCTCGGGATGACCCGGGTGGCGTCCATGGAACTGGCGGGCGAGGGGATCCGGGTCAACGCCATCTGTCCGGGCGCCATCGACACCCCGATGGTCCGGCCGCCGAGCGCCGATGGGAGCGGGTTCGCGGACGAGCGCGGCTCGACGGAGGAGTTGGACGCGTTCTACTCCAAGCTGGTGCCGCAGGGGCGGCTCGGGCGGCCGGAGGAGGTGGCGCGGCTGGCGCTGTTCCTGACCTGCGAGGACTCGTCGTACATCAGCGGGCAGCCGTTCGTCATCGACGGCGGGTGGCTCGCCGGGGTGCAGATGGTCTGAGCGGCGGGGCCGTCTGATCGTCCGCCGTCCCTTGACGCTCCCGGCCCCCGGTGCCAGAGTGCGAGATGCCAGAGAATCTGACGGACCGTCAGAAAGAGGGGTGAGGCACCGTGGAATTCGGACTCTTCGTTCAGGGATATGTGCCCGCGGCGCGGGCCCGGACCGATCCGCGGGCCGAGCACAACGCGCTGGTCGAGGAGACCGAGTACGTCATCCAGGCCGACCGGTCGGGGTTCAAGTACGCCTGGGCCTCCGAGCACCACTTCCTGGAGGAGTACTCCCACCTCTCCGCCAACGACGTCTTCCTCGGCTATCTCGCCCACGCCACCGAGCGCATCCACCTCGGCTCCGGCATCTTCAACCCGCTGCCCACCGTCAACCACCCGGTGAAGGTCGCGGAGAAGGTGGCGATGCTCGACCACCTCTCCGGCGGGCGCTTCGAGTTCGGCAGCGGGCGCGGCGCCGGCAGCCACGAGATCCTCGGCTTCCTCCCGGGTATCACGGATATGAACCACACCAAGGAGATCTGGGAAGAGACCATCGCCGAGTTCCCGAAGATGTGGCTCCAGGACGAGTACGAGGGCTTCCAGGGCACCCACTGGTCACTGCCGCCGCGCAGGGTGCTGCCCAAGCCGTACGGCGGCTCGCACCCGGCGATGTGGTACGCGGCGGGCTCCCCCTCCTCGTACGCGATGGCCGCGAAGAAGGGCCTGGGGGTGCTGGGGTTCAGCGTGCAGAAGGTCTCCGACATGGAGTGGGTGGTCGAGTCGTACAAGGGCGCCGTGCGGGACGCCGAGCCGATCGCGGACTACGTCAACGACAACGTGATGGTCACCTCCACCGCGATCTGCGCCGAGACCAGCGAGAAGGCGAAGCGGATCGCGGTGGGCGCCGGGCTGAACTACCTGCAGTCGCTGCTCTTCCGCTACCACGACACCTTCCCCCGCCCCCGGGGCATCCCCGAGTGGCCGGAGCTGATACCGGAGTACACCGAGGAGGTCGTGGAGCTGCTGATCGCCGAGGAACTGATGATCTGCGGCAATCCGGAGGAGGTGCTGCGGCAGTGCAAGCGGTGGGAGCAGGCCGGTGCCGACCAGCTCTCCTTCGGGCTGCCCGTCGGCATCCCCTACGAGGACACCATGAACACGATCCGGCTCATCGGTGAGCATGTCATCCCGCAGATCGACACCGATCCGGTGCACCGGACGACCCGGTTCCGTCAGGCGGCCGCCCATGCTTGACCAGCTCATCGAGAACGCCACTGTCGTCGACGGCACCGGCGCGCCGGCGTACGCCGCGGACGTGGGGATCCGCGACGGGCGCATCGCCGCCCTCGTCCGCCGCGCCCCGGGCGCCCCAGCCGACCGCGCGCCTGACCGTGCGCCCGACCGCGCGCCCGGCGACGCGCCCCGCGACCGGGCCCGTACGTACGTGGACGGCACCGGCCTCGTCCTGGCGCCCGGCTTCGTCGACCCGCACACCCACTACGACGCGCAGCTCTTCTGGGACCCCTACGCCACCCCCTCGATGCAGCACGGCGTCACCACCGTCGCGGGCGGCAACTGCGGCTTCACGCTCGCACCGCTCCACCCCGAACGCCCCGGGGACGCCGACTACACCCGGCGGATGATGGCGCGTGTCGAGGGCATGTCACTGGTGGCGCTGGAGGAGGGGGCGCCCTGGAGCTGGCACTCCTTCGGGGACTACCTGGACGCGCTGGAGGGCCGCACGGCCGTCAACGCGGGCTTCATGGTGGGCCACTGCGCACTGCGGCGCTACGTCATGGGCCCGGACGCGATCGGCGGCCGGCCCGGCGCCGACCAGCTCGACGCCATGCTGCGGCTCTTCCACGAGGCCATGGAAGCGGGCGCCTGGGGGCTGTCCACCACCCAGTCCGGCACCCACGCGGACGGCGACGGGCAGCCCGTCGCGTCCCGGCACGCCGGGCCCGAGGAACTGCTGGCGCTCTCCCGCGCCGTCGGCGAGCACCAGGGGACGCAGATCGAGGCGATCGTCGCCGGCTGCCTGGACCGGTTCAGCGACGACGAGATCGACCTGCTCGTGCGGATGTCGGCCGCCGCCGGGCGCCCGCTCAACTGGAACGTGCTGACGATCGACGCCGCCGTCCCCGAGCGCGTGCCGCGCCAGCTCGCGCCGAGCGAGCGGGCCCGGCAGGCGGGCGGCCGGGTCGTGGCCCTCACCATGCCGATCCTCACCCCGATGAACATGTCACTGGGCACCTTCTGCGCGCTGAACCTGATCCCCGGGTGGGGCGACGTGCTCGGCCTGCCGGTCCCCGAGCGGATCGCCAGGCTGCGCGACGCGGACGTACGCGCCCAGCTGCTGCGGCGGGCCGGCAGCGAGGAGGCGGGCGTCTTCCGCCGCCTGGCGCACTTCGACCGCTACGTCATCGGGGACACCTACGCGCCCGCGAACGAGGGGCTCACCGGGCGGGTCGTGCGGGACATCGCCGCCGAGCGCGGCATGGAGCCGTTCGCCTGCCTGGTCGACATCTGCGCGAACGACGACCTGCGCACCGTCCTGTGGCCGATGCCGAGCGACAACGACCCGGCCAGCTGGGAGCTGCGCCGCGAGACCTGGCAGCACGAGGACGTGCTGCTCGGCGGCTCCGACGCGGGCGCCCACCTGGACCGGATGTGCGGCGCCCCCTACACCACGCGCTTCCTCGGGGACTGTCTGCGGAGGCGGAAGCTGGTGGGCCTGGAGCAGGCGGTGCGGATGCTCACCGACGACCCCGCGCGGCTGCTCGGGCTGCGCGAGCGCGGCCGGATCGCGGAAGGCTGGCACGCCGACCTCGTCCTCTTCGACCCCGAGCGGATCGACGCGGGCAGCGCCGTCCTGGTGCACGATCTGCCGGGCGACAGCCCGCGGCTGGACTCGCGGGCCGAGGGGGTGGTGGGCGTCTGGGTCAACGGGGTGCGGACAGTGCGCGAGGACGCCCTCACCGGCGCCGTCCCGGGCACCGTGCTGCGGTCGGGGCGCGACACGGAGACCGTCGGCACCCGCTGACGCAGGGCGACATGGCGACGTGCGGTCCGACAACGGCCCCGTGCCCGTTGTCGGACCCCGGGCGGTCAGATGGTCGTGCTGCAGTGCGAGACGAGCGTCTTCCCCGGCTTCGCCCTGGCGACCTTCTCCTTCCGCACCTTTCCGTCCACGACGACCTGGCAGCCGATCTCCGACTTGGCGTCGATGGACGCGGCCTGCATGTTGATCATGCGGCCGGGCCTCGAGGTGAACGTCTTCGACCAGGGCGTCTTGATCCGGTCCAGATCCAGATCCTCGCGGTCGATACCGGTGCCCAGGATGCCGGGGACGTAGACGCTCGCGGGAGAGTCGCCGGTGACCTTGATCTCGACGGTCACCGAGTCCTTCTCCCGGGCCGGGCCGCCTGCCTTCGAGGACGTCCCTTCACTGTCCCCGCTGTCATCCGAACAGCCCGCGAGCAGCAGTGATGACGCGACGGCCAGTGCGGCCGCCGCGGCCTTGTGAGTACGCATGGCCGGGATCGTGACACGCGTAGACCGGCGCGGGCAGCCCGTTCCGGAACCTTTCCCGCAGAACATTCGCACTGGCCATCGGATCACCACGCGACCACGCGACCACGCGACCCCAACCACCGCTCAGCCGCCGCGCATTCGGCGGTCGTAGACGGCGTGCGGCTCCAGGCCCACGGCGGCGCGGCGCTCGTCCAGCCGCTCCGGGTCCTCGATCGGGTGCGGGCGCACCCGCGTGCTGTCCGGGTCCCCGGCGTACTGGGTGCCGTACAGCTGCGGCTGGCCGGCGTTGACGCGGACACGGTCCGTCAGCAGCGCCTGGTGCTCGGGAAGGGCCTCCCCGGCGGCCACGGCGGCCGTCAGCAGCCGCAGGGCCTCCTCCTGGAAGCCGGGGTCGGCGTCGGCGTGCTGGGCCAGCAGCCACGCGTGGGTCGCGCCCTCCCGGCCGACATCGGCCAGCCGGGGCCAGCCGCCCGCCGCCACGGCGGACTTGAGCCAGGCGGTGTTCTCCGCGTCGACGCGGTCCATCGCCGGCCAGTCCCGCGCGCCGCGCGCCGCCTGGTCGGCCGCGAAGCGGCGGCGGAGCTCGGCGGCGAGCGCCTGGGCCGGATGCGGGGCGGGAGCGCCGTCCATGCACCTAGCCTGCCCCTGGTTGCGCTTCGCAGTCTGCGGGTGCGTCGTATCTGGGCGCGCAGTTCCCCGCGCCGTTCCCCGCGCCCCTGCCGGGGCCCGGTCTTGCGCTGCGCTCAGCGGGTCAGTGCGTCCGCCAGCGACGGCAGGTCGTCCACCACCAGGTCCACCCCCTCCGGGGGCGGCGGCGCGGCGGCGTCCGGGCCCCACTCCCGGGCGCGCGGCAGGTAGGCGGTGCGCAGCCCGGAGCGCGCCGCGGCCGTCAGGTCGTCCGGGTGGCAGGCCACCATCAGCAGCCGGTGCGGGGGCACCTGGAGCAGTTCGGCCGCCTTGCGGTAGACCCGGGCGTCCGGCTTGTAGGAACCGGCCAGCTCGGCGGAGAGGATGGCGTCGAGGCGGAGGCCGGCCCGCTTGGTGAGGCGGGTCAGCAGCCCCACGCCGCCGTTGGAGAGCGTGGCCGTCAGGACTGTGGAGGCGCGCAGCCGCTCCAGGCCCGGCGGGACGTCGGGCCACGGGCGCAGCCGGTGCCAGGCGCGGACCAGCCCGTCGCGCTCGGCCCCGGACAGCGCCTCCAGGCCGCGTTCGGCCAGCACCTCGTCCAGCATCAGCCGGTGCAGCGCGTCCAGCGGGCGGTACGGGAGCTCCCCGTCGACGACCCGGCGCAGATACACCGGGTACGCGCGGCGCCAGTCGTCCGCGACGGACGGCCAGTCGGCCGTCAGCTCCGCGCGCTCGCCCGCAGCCGCCAGCTCGGCGGTCACACTGGTGCGCCAGTCGGTCAGTGTGCCGAAGACGTCGAAGACCGCCGCCTCGATGCCGTCGATGTCACCGCGCATGCTTGCCCGCACCACCCTTTCGTCCGGCCCTTTGCCCGGCCGGACCGGACTCCGGCATCCTCACCCGGACAGCAGCGCGGGCGCCAGCTCCCGCCAGGCCCGGTCCGGGAGACCGGCCGGATCGGGCGTCAGAGCCTGGACGCAGACATGGTCGGCGCCCGCGTCCAGGTGGTCGCGTACGCGCCGCCGGATCGCCCCCGCGTCCCCGTACGCCACGATCGCGTCGACCAGGCGGCGGCTCGGACGGCCGTCCGCCAGGTCGGCGTCGTCGAAGCCCTGCTGCCGGAGGTTCGCGACCTGGTGCGGCGCCCGGAGGTACGCGGCCACATGGGCGGTGGCCACCTCGCGGGCCCGCGCCCGGTCGGTGTCGAGCACCACCGCCTGTTCGACGGCGAGCATCGCGCCCTCGCCCATCGTCGCGCGCGCCCGCGCGGTGTGGTCGACGGGAACGAAGTACGGGTGGGCGCCCCAGGTCCGCTCCGCCGCCAGGGCGAGCATCCTCGGGCCGAGCGCGGCCAGCAGGCGGTGCGGGGCCGGGTCGGGCACCGGGCCGTGGCGGGGGACGCGACCGGGTCCCGCAGGGCGATGTTCGCGATGCCGGAGGCCACGCGGAGGCGGCGGGTGGCCTCAGCCGCAGCCACGCCTGGCCGACCGCGTCGCGGCCGAACGCCTCGCCGTACCAGAGCGTGCCGTAGCCCAGCTCCTCGATCTCCGCCGCCGCCTCCCTGACCCGTCCGGCGGGCTGCGCTTCGAAGGCGAGGGTCCAGATGCCGATTCGGCTCAGCTCCGGGTGAGCGTCGTGTCCCTGTTCCGTTATGCGCCTCGGTCCTCCGTCGTATGCCAGCGGGGCAGCACAGCACGTACTGTGAGCCGGAGAAGTTCTCCGGTTGGATCCGCTACGGCACGGAGAACTTCTCCGCTTGGCCAGCCCGTAAGGAGCCCCCATGGCGACCGGACAGCGCGCGGACGCCCGCGCCAGCAGGGAGCGGCTGCTGGCCGCCGCACGGGAGGTGTTCGCGGAGTCCGGGCCCGACGCCTCCCTCAACGAGGTGGCCAAGCGGGCCGGGGTCGGCCCTGGCACCCTCTACCGGCACTTCCCGCGCCGCCAGGCCCTGCTCGCGGCGCTGCTCCAGGACCGCGTCGAGAAGCTGCGCACACTGGCCGGCGCGCTGAGCGCCCCGGACGCCGACCCCGACGACGCGCTGGCCCGCTGGCTGCACGCCTTCCTGGCGCACGCCCGCGTCAACCAGGGCCTGGGCGGCACCCTGCTCACCGAGGAGCCCTCGCTCGCCGAGGAGCTGGAGGCCCTGGGGCTCGACTGCCACCGGACCATCCGGGACGCCGCGGCCCGGCTGCTCGACCGTGCCCAGCGGCACGGCACGGCCCGCGCCGACCTGTCCGCCGGGGACGTCGTCCAACTCGTCGCCGGTATCGCGCTGTCCACGGCGCGCACCGGCGAGCCGGACCGCTCGGAGCGGCTGCTCGGGCTGGTTCTCGACGCCGTGTGGTGCACACCGCGCGCCGCGGGCGCACCCTGGAAGCAGCGGCTCCCGTAGTCGTTCAGGAGGTGATCGTCATGTTGGAGACCGCGGTGGGCTGGCACGTCGAGTTGAAGTTCGAGGAGGACGCGCACCGCACGCGCGCCGTCGCGCTCGTACGGCTTCCCGACGGGAGCGAGGTGCGGTCGCACGGCTATGCCCGGAGGCACCCCGTCGACCCGAACCAGCCACGGGTGGGAGAGGAGATCGCGGGTGCGCGGGCCCTGAACGAGCTGACCATGCGGCTGCTCACCAAGGCGCACGACGAGATCGACGCCGAGTCCGGGCGCACGTCGCGCCCCCTCACCTCGTGAAACCCCGGGGGACCCGGGGGACCCGAGGGACCCGAGGGCCCAGGAGCCCCGGGGGAACCGCCGCCGGGTCCCCTCACCCGACGGGCTGAGCTGTCCCGCGCGGCCGCGCGCCGCGCGGAGAGAGGAGGGGCAGCAGGCGCGGGCGGGACTGCATCGCCAGCGCCGCGCGCACGATCACGTCCTTGTACAGCGCGGCGAGCCGCCCGGTGAGGACGGTCTCGCGCGGGGTGTCGTCCGCCCGTACGAACTGCACGAGCGCGTCCTTGCGGCCCAGGCTCACGCACTGGTTGACATAGCGGAAGCGCATCGGTTCCGGCTCCCGGCCCGCCAGCCGCGCGGCGACGGCCCCGGCGACATGTCCGGCGGCGGGCAGGCCCGTCGCGCACGCCATACGAAGCTCCCGCGCGGCGCCGTCAGTGGCCTCGCCGGGGAAGCGCACGGCCGCCGCGTCCCCGATGCCGTACACCTCCGGGTGCGAGAGCGAGCGCAGCGTCGGGTCGACCCGCAGCTTGCCGTGCACGTCCACCGCGAAGCCCGCCTCGCGCGCCGCCTCGGGCACGCCGAAGCCCGTCGTCCACACCACCGTGCCGGCCGGTACGCACACACTGTGCCCGCCCCTGTCTC
>NZ_JAAKZZ010000338.1 GCF_011045075.1 Streptomyces boncukensis | reverse complement strand
GGCTCACCACTCCACGAGCAGCCGGGACAGCCCGCGGGTGCCCAGGCCGTCCTTCCAGACCACCGGCTCGGGGCCGGAGGCGAGGCGGAGCGCGGGGAAGCGGCTCAGCAGCCGTCCCAGGACGACCTGCAGCTGCAGGCGGGCCAGCGGTGCGCCCACGCAGCGGTGCACCCCGTGGCCGAACGTCAGATGGACGGCCTCGCGCCCGCCGGGCTCCAGCCGCTCCGGCTCCGCGAACGCCGCGCCGTCCCGGTTGCCGTGCAGCAGCGAGACCATGACGGCCTCCCCGGCCTTCACCGTGACGCTGCCGAGGGCGACGGTCTCCAGCGCGACCCGCGAGAAGCTCAGCGGTGTGGACGGGGTCAGCCGCAGCAGTTCCTCGACGGTGGGCACGAGCTGGTCCGGCTGTGCGGCGAGTTCGGTGTACGCGGCGGGGTCGGACAGCAGGGCCAGCGCCGACAGGCCGAGCTGGCCGACGGTGGTCTCGTAGCCCGCCATCAGCAGGGCGAGGCCCATGGTCAGCAGTTCGCCCATGGACATCTCGCCCCGGTCATGCGCGGCGATCATGGTGGTGAGGATGTCGTCCTGCGGGCTGCGCCGCTTCCGGGCGATCAGCTCCGACATGTAGTCGGCCAGCTCCAGCCGGCGGCGGGCCTTCTCGGTGGGGTTGTCCAGGGAGACGTCGAAGAGCACCTCGACCTGGTCCCGGAACTGGCCGCTGTCCTCCTCGGGGACGCCCAGCAGCGAGCACAGCACGGCCAGCGGCAGCGGCGCGACCAGCCCCGCGACCAGGTCGGTGCCGGGCCCGGCCGCGGCGATCCCGTCCAGGTACCGGTCGGCCAGCCGCTCGACGTCCGGGGTCATCGCGCCGATCCGGCGCGGGGAGAAGACCCCGGCCACCACGCGGCGCAGCCGGGTGTGCTCCGCGCCGTCCATGCTCGCCATGGAGTCCGGCACCGGCTGGGCGTCGATCACCTGCGGCGCCTGCGGCTTGACCGCCTCCGCCCGGCTGAACCGCCGGTCCGTCAGCACCTGGCGCCCGAGTGCGTAGTCGCACACCAGCCACATCTGGTCCCCGGCCGGGGTGACGAACGGTACGACGTCCCCGGCCCCGGACTGCCGCAGGAAGTCCGGAAGCGGGCCCAGCTGTGCTTCGCTGAAGTGCCTCATGCGTCTGCTCCCCGTGTGTGGTCGGCTGTCAGCCGGCCGTCAGCTGGCGCCCTGTCGCGCGCAGCGTCTCGATCGGCCGGTTGAAGGCGATGCGCACGTGCTGCTCGCCGCCGGAGGGGTCGGCGAAGAAGGCGGTGCCGGGGGCGAGCAGGACGCCGGTGCGCGCCCGCAGCTCACGGATGAACGGCATGCACTCCTGCCGCCCGCCGGTGATCGGACCGATGTCCGCGAAGAGGTAGCAACCGCCCTCCACGGGGGCGAACTTCATCCCCATGCGGGAGAAGATCTCCTGCGTCAGGTCGCGCCGGGCGGCCATCTCCTCCGCCGCGACCGCCGGGTCCACCGCATGCGCGGCGCGCCCGGCGGCCGCCTGCAGCGGGGCCGCGGTGCCCAGCGTGGTCAGCTGGTGCACCCGCCCGAGCGCCTCGGTACGCGCCCGGTCGGCCCGCAGGAACCCCAGGCGCCAGCCGCTGATCGCGTGGCTCTTGGAGAGCGAGCCGACGACGATGCTGCGCTCGGCGAGTCCGGGCACCTCGGCGACGGACAGATGGCGCCGCCCGTCGAAGACGAAGTCGGCGTACACCTCGTCGCAGATCGCTGTGACATTCCAGCGCTCGCACAGCTCGGCGATCCCGTCCAGCTCCTCGCGGGAGAGCACCCGCCCCGTGGGGTTGCCCGGGGTGTTCAGCACGATGGCCCGGGTCCTGGAGGTGAAGGCGGCGGCCAGCTCGGCGGGGTCGTGGCGCCACTCCGGCGCGTGCAGCGGGACGAACCGGGGGGTCGCGCCCGCCAGCCGGATGGCGCCGGTGAACTGGTCGAAGCCGGGGGTGAGGACGATGACCTGGTCGCCCGGGTCGACGGTGGCCAGCAGCGCGACGCAGAGCGCCTCGGTCGCCCCTGCGGTGACCGTCAGCTCGGTATCGGGGTCGGTGGGGGCGTTCAGCCGCTCGGCGATCCGCTGCCGCAGCAGCGCTTCGCCCGCGGGGTTCTCGTACTGGTTGCGCCCGGAGTGCAGGGCCTCGACCGCCTCCTCGATCATGGCGTCGGGCGTCCGGGGGTGGCTGGGGGTGCCGATCGCCAGGTCGAGGGTGCCCTCGGTGCGCGCGAGCATGAACACCTCGGCCAGGCCGCTGAGCGGCAGTCCGGCCGCCCGCGCGGAGATGGGTGACCTGTCGGCCGGGGCGCCGGCCGGGGAGTGCGTCATGTCGGATCCTCCTGCTGCTGGTTCATCGGGGCGTCCCGCGCAGCGGGTGCCCGCCGAGCCGGGAGAGCCGCTGGGCCCCGGCTTCGGAAGCGGCCATGTCCCATCGGATCGCCGGCTCCTTCGGATTCCTCCTCGGATTCCTCCGGACTCCTCGCAGGCGAACCGGGGCTGCGGAACCGCTGCTTTCGGTTCGTCAGGAGGCGAATGACCGATTACCTGGCCAGTGCAGCCAGCACAGCCAGCGCACCCAGTGCACCGCAGGGACCACCGGAAATTCCCTTTCGGATTGCTCTGCTGAGAGTCGAGGCTTTGCCGTGCTGACTCCCGTAATTCCGGCCTCCGAATCCGGCTGCGTCTGAACATACCCTGAGCCGGTGCGGACGGTGAACCGGAAAGCGGCTCGCACCGACGGCGGGCACTCAACCAGGCGGGACTGTCCCGTCAACGGGACGGCGGGACGGCGCGTACGGGCCCGGCGGGCGTGCCCCGTCCGGCCCGGACAGCGGCAGGGAGGCGCCCGGCGAGCGCCGGGCACACCGCGCCGCGGCCCGGGGAACCAGGAATCCGGGGAACCGGGGAATGCGCCGTCAGGTCAGCGGAAATTCCGGGGCAACGAAGCTGCACCCGAGGGGAATCGCGAGTGCGGGCGGAAAGAAGGCCGGGGCGGGGTGCGAGTCGAAGACGACGGCGCCGGAGGCCGGATGTCGCCCTCTTGCGCGGCCGTCTGTGCACTGCAACGATGAATTCGCCGATAGTCGGCCGCTCTTGACGGGCCGACTGCCTGTTCCGTGGCCCTGGAGACCGTTCCCCCGGCGGTGTCCAGGGCCGCGTTCATGCGCTCGGCGCATCCTGCGTGCCCGGCGCCGACGTCGCGGTCGTCGGTTCCGCGCCCTCGCGCGGGGCGACCCAGCGCAGCGGAAGGCGCGCGGAGCTGCCCGGGGCGAGCGGCGCCAGGCGCTGGTAGGCGTGCGCCGCGGAGACCAGCGTCACATGGTGGTGCCAGCCCGGGAAGGAGCGCCCCTCGAAGTCGCTGAGCCCCAGGTCCCGTTTCATCGCGCAGAGGGTGGTGCCGGTGCTCGCGCGCAGCGTGGTCAGCGACATGACGTCGGCGAGGGGGAGATGGGTGAGGTTGGTGATCCATACGGGGCCGTGCCGGTCGCCCCGGATCACCTCGGTGAAGACCCGGAAGGGGCCCTCGGCCGATCCCGGGGCGCGCCCCGTGGGGAGCCGGACGAGCGCCGACCTGACCTGGGCGTTCCGCTGCCGCCCGTCCACCGTGGTGACCGGTACGGACTCCACCGCGCGGGTCTTGGACACGCACTCCCGGGCGCCGGCGAGCGTGGGCCCGAAGGGGCCGCACTCGTCGACGGGGTGGACCTTCAGATAGTGCGGCAGCGTGATGACGCAGTCGAGGCCCCGCTGTCCGAGCCCGCGCAGGAAGGAGCCGACGTGCGGCGCGTCGCTCATGTCGGTGACGAGCGGGATGCCGGTGGTCGCGGTCCGGGATGCCAGCGCGTCCACGAGGTCGAGCACTTGGGCCCACAGCGGGCGGTACTGCACGGCGTCCGGGATGCGTGCGCGGCGGCGCAGCTGCGCGTCCTCCGTCCACGGGGCGGGCAGGTGCAGCCGCCAGTCGACGGGCACCTGGGTGGACCCGATGGTGAGGAACGCGCCCACGCCCAGCTGGCAGTTGAGGGCCCGGCCGGAGTGCGGGTCGAAGTAGCGGTGGACTCCGACCGACCGCTTGCCGGACTTGGGTATGACCAGGCGTTCGATGGCCAGCGCCGAGGCGGGCTCGTGTCTGACGGCCCAGTCGGCGAGCTCGCGCAGCACCGTCTCCCAGTCCCAGGAGCTGGTGGAGACGAACTGGCGGAGCGACTGGGCGGCGTTCGGCGAGGTGGAGACGGCGTGCGCCAGCCGGCGCACGGACTTCTTCCCCGGCGTGCGCAGCAGCCCCGCCAGGTAGGCGTGCGCCCATCTGCGTTGGTCGGCTCGCTTTATGCTGCGGAAGATCTCCTCCGAAAAGGCAGCCAGGGACATGGAGAGGCCGACTGCGGAGGACGCCTCGTCCATGGTGGCGCCGGGGCTTGTCATAGTGCAATTTCCTCCTACTACCGATCGGAGCGAGAGCAGCAGGCTCGGAGCGCGAATCATCAAGCGCTGTGAAGGCAGAGTGTAACGCGCCCGAAATCCGTTGCGAGGATCCGGAGTTCCATATTCCTGCTGCATTCGGCTCGGCGTCGGGTGGGGCGGACCTGCCCCCGGAGGACCCGTGCACGAGTGTGTCAGATGCTGCCATCTCTGAACCGGAATGGCATCTGTTGCTTGTGAGTCTTAACGAAACTTGTGCGCCACTGGCTTGCATCTTGTCTGATATTTGACGCACTTTGACCGGTTCGAGGCGTCGGGCGATGGGCGCCACACGGACTCTCGCGCACTCCCGAGCGGAACCTGAACCTCCAGTTCCCTTGGGTGCGCGCTGCGCGGCGGTTCATACTGTGTGGACTTCAACAAGTCTGGATGGGGGATGGGGTGCGCCTTGCGTACCGCCCGCCGGTCAGGTTCTACTCGGATAGACGACTCGAATGGAGTCCAGTTGAACGGGGGATGGTTATTCATGTCGAGGTCGATTTCGCTTTCCTGGCCACCCAGTTCCGCTCTGTTAGAAAATGGTTCCCGGGAACTCTCGTCAGCAATCAGTCCGTATCATCGGCGGGTCGACCCCGCCTGTTTGACGCGTATTCGTATGGAGCCGCGGTGACCGAGCAGCACGGAAACGGGGAGGAAGGCAGGCAGGTGCTGGTGCGCAGGAGACCGGACGCGATGGTGCGTCCGGGTGGCGCGAGTGGCGCGGGTGGCAGAGGTGTCGCCGATGGCCGCTACCGCAGTCAGGTGCTCACCACCAAGGTCGGTCTGGAGATACCGTCCGGACTGACCTTCGAGGACTGGGAACGGGCCGGGCGGCAGCTGTCCGGCCTCGTCAACTCCTCGTCCTGGTGGCTCGGGGACTGGCTGGTGTACGGCAAGGACCACTACAGCGACCGGTACGAGCGGGGCATCCGCGCGGCCGGGCTCCAGTACCAGACGCTGCGCAACTACGCCTGGGTGTCTCGGCGGTTCGAGATGCACCGCCGCCGCGCGGCGCTGAGCTTCCAGCACCACGCGGAGCTGGCGTCCCTGCCCGTCGAGGAGCAGGAGCGCTGGCTGGACCAGGCCGAACAGCAGGGATGGACCACCAAGCAGCTGCGCCGGGCCATCCGCCTCGCACGCGCGGACGACGTGCGCGAGGCGGCCAGGTCCGAGACCACCCGGCGGCTCGCCGTGCCGGGCAGCCGGCTGCAGTGGTGGCACAAGGCGGCGGAGCACTCCGGGGTGGAACTGGAGCAGTGGGTTCTGGCCACCCTCGACAACGCGGCCGAGCAGATCCTGGAGGAGCTGAAGGAGCGGGCCGGCATCTCGGCCTGACCCGACCCCTCCATACGGATCCCGCGGGGCCCGACTCCGAGACGGAGTCGGGCCCCGCGAGGCGTGCGGCCCAGCGCAGAGCACCATGGTGCCCCGTCAGAGGCGCGGGGCTGGTGTCCACTGCGGCTTCGCCGCGGGGCGCGCCGAGCCACACATCACCCGCAGGCTGCGATGAAACAGCAAGGGGCAGCCCCGGCCCAGCACGATCCGCAGGACTAGTCGCGAGGCTGCGGCAGCCGGCCCATCAGCTCGGCGGTCTCCCGGTGCCGGGTGCACTCGCGCCCGCTGAACGACTTCTGCACCCGCTCGCGGACCTCGGTGGACTGCTCCTGGCTGAGTTTGAACATGCCCTCGGCGCCGGTCACCGTGAGCCGGAACGCGCCCACCGCGGGGACGATCTTGCGGAAGTAGTCCACCGAGTCCGACTGGTCCCAGCCGGCGCCGAAGTCCGCCTCGAACGCCAGCGCGGTCTTCCGTACCACGCCGAGCGTCTCCTCCAGTGAGTCGATCTTCTCCACCACCCCGCGCACATGAACGGAGGTGAAGTTCCAGGTCGGGGCCGCCGGTGTGATGTCGTACACCGTCGGCGAGACGTAGGCGTGCGGGCCGGTGAACACCAGCAGCAGCACATCGCCGGTCCGCAGGGCCCGCCAGTGGGGATTCGCCCGGTTCATATGGCCCAGCAGCGTGGTGCCCGACAGGTCGTCGGGCCATGCGCCGTTCATACGGGGATCCGGAATGACAGGCAGATGCGTGGCGAACGGGCCGTCGTCGGCACCGCCGTTGCGGACCGCCAGTGCCAGCGGATTGCCGCGGATCAGGTCGACCATCCACGAACTGTCCGGCTCGCGGTAGTGGCTGGGAACGAACACCCGGAAATCACACCCCTCGGTGATCTGTGGTCATGGTACGGCGCGAAGCCGTGGAAGGCTGCCCGCGTGGTGCGTCGAATGGCCAAAGTCCCGCGCATTCGGATTGCTGTCCTGCCGACGGGACACCCGCAGCGGGCCGTGACACCGGGGCCTCTTGCAAGGTCTGCCCGGGGCCTCTACGTTGGCGTCGCGATGCTCTCCAGTGCAACACTGAATATGTGTCTCCCGGGTCGCCGGTCGCGATGCTCCGCGAGGATTCGAGACCAAATCAGCGATGATTTTGACGAGAGTTGACAGAATTCGCAGCAACCCTGGCGGGAGAAATATTCTATGGGTACTCGTGCACAAGAGATATACGACGTGGTCGGAATCGGCTTCGGCCCGTCCAATCTGTCGCTCGCCATCGCACTGGAGGAGCACGGATCCCCTGTCCCGGGGCGCCCGGTCACAGCCGCGTTCTTCGAACGGCAGCCCTCGTTCGGCTGGCACCGCAACATGCTGCTGCCGGATACGACGATGCAGGTGTCCTTTCTGAAGGACCTGGCCACCTTCCGCAATCCGGTGTCCCGGTTCAGCTTCGTCTCGTATCTGCACGCCACCGGCCGGCTCGCGCAGTTCGTGAACACCCAGACGTTCTTCCCGACGCGGCAGGAGTTCCACCAGTATCTGGAGTGGGCGGAGTCGGGCGTCGGCTACCGGGTCTCCTACGGCTCGGAGGTCCTGGGCATCCGGCTCCCGGAGCGGCCGGCCGCCGGGGAGCCGCAGTATGTGCAAGTCGAGGTGCGGGACACCGGGGGGAGGGAGACCCGGCTGGTCAACGCGCGCAACGTGGCCATCTCCACCGGGCTGGTGCCGCGCATGCCCGACGGCGTGGAGCGCGACGAGCGCGTCTGGCACAGCTCGGAGTTCCTGGAGCGGTACCGGCAGGTCGACCCCGACGAGCTCAAGCGGGTCGCGGTGGTCGGCGCCGGGCAGAGCGCGGCCGAGATCACCAGGTTCCTGTACGACAGCCTGCCGCACGCCCAGGTCTCAGCGATCGTCCCGTCCTACGGCTACTCGCTCGCGGACGACACCCCGTTCGCCAACCAGGTCTTCGACTCCGACGCGGTCGACGACTACTACTTCGGCACGGACCGCACGCGGGAAGCCTTCTGGCGCTACCACCGGAACACCAACTACTCGGTCGTCGACGACGATGTGATCAGAGCGCTGTACCAGCGGGCGTACGACGAGGACGTGCGCAACACCAAGCGGCTGCACTTCCTCAATCTGACCCGGGTCAGCAAGGTCGCGCGGGTGGGCAACGAGACGCGGGTGTCGCTGGAGTCGCTCGCCGACGACGGCCTGCGGGAACTCGACCTCGACGCGCTCGTCTTCGCCACCGGCTACGACTCGATGGAGCCGTCCGGCCTGCTCGGCGACCTCGACCGGCACTGCCTGCGCGACGCGTCGGGCCGGCACCGGGTCGAGCGGGACTACCGGCTGACCACCACGTCCGAACTGACCTGCGGCATCTATCTGCAGGGCGGCACCGAGCACACCCACGGGCTGACCTCGTCCCTGCTGTCGAACATCGCGGTGCGCAGCGGCGAGATCGCGGACTCCCTGGTCCAGCGGTGCTCCGAGGACGCGTCCGCGCCGGACTGAACGGGCCCGTGCCGCGCGGCTCCTGCTGAATTCCGCAGTCCGCGGAAACCACGCACACCAGGCGCATATACCAGGGGG
>NZ_JAAKZZ010000337.1 GCF_011045075.1 Streptomyces boncukensis | reverse complement strand
GGAGGGAGCGGGGCTGTCGGTGCCGTTCGCTACGATCGGCAGCCGTTCGGACAGCGGGAGCGAGGCAGAGCGAGGCGAGGCGTGGGCAGCAGACGGATTCCGGTCGTCATCCTGGCGGGCTTTCTGGGGTCCGGGAAGACGACGCTCCTGAACCATCTGCTGCGGCACAGCAGAGGCACCCGCATCGGAGCGATCGTCAACGACTTCGGCAGTATCGAGATCGACGCCATGACGGTGGCCGGGCAGGTCGACTCGATGGTGTCGCTGGGCGACGGCTGCCTGTGCTGCGCGGTGGACACCAGCGACATGGACCGGGTGCTGGACGTCCTGGCCCGCCCTTCGGCCGGGATGGACGTTCTCGTCATCGAGGCGAGCGGGGTGGCCGAGCCGGAGACGCTGATCCGGATGATCCTCGCGAGCGAGAGCCCGTACATCACCTACGGGGGCCTGGTGGAGGTGGTGGACGCCGCGGAGTTCCCCCGGGTGCGCGCCCGCCACCCCGAGCTGGACCGGCATGTCTCAGCGGCCGACCTGCTGGTGCTGAACAAGGCCGACCGGGTGCCGGCGGAGCCGCTGCGGGCGCTGCGCGCCACGCTGGAGGAGCTGAGCCCGCGGACGCCGGTGGTGGAGGCGTCGTACGGGCGGGTCGACCCGGAGCTGCTGTTCGACCGTGCGCGGCGGGAGCGGGCGGATGTGGAGCAGCTCTCGTTCGACGCGCTGCTGTACGAACAGGACGACCACGACCACGAGCACGGCCACGCGGGGCATCTGCACGCCGCGTACGAGGCCGTGGAGTACGCCGATGCCGGGCCGGTGGACCCGCGGCGCTTTCTGGACTTCCTCGACAGCCGCCCCGCCGGGCTCTACCGGATCAAGGGATTTGTCGACTTCGGCGCTGCCGACCCCCGGCACAAGTACGCGCTGCACGCGGTCGGCGGCTTTCTGCGGTTCTCGCCCCTGGAGTGGGAGCCCGGGGAGGAGCGCGGCACGCGGCTGGTGATGATCGGTGCCGGGGTGGACGGGGAGGCCCTGCGGGCGGGCGCCGCCGCCTGCGCGGCCGGCGCGGGGGACGCGGTCGACGAGCGCGCCCTGTGGGGCGTCTGGCGCTATGTCGAGGGCGAGCAGGAGGAGGACGCGGAGGTCGCGGACGCGGAGGTCGCGGACGTCGAGGAGCCGGACCCCGTCTAGGGCCAAGGGCGCGCCCCCTCGCCGGAACGGGGAGGGGGCGCGCCCTAGCGCATGCGCATCCCGGTACGGGACTACACCGGCCCCGCGATCGCCGCGACCGCCCCCTTCAGCGGCAGGCCCGAGCCGTCGCGGCGCGGATCGGGCTCCGGCAGCTCCGCCGGGGCCCCGGTCCTCGTCGCGGCGCGCGCCGGCGCGGCGCCCGCCCAGGCCAGCACCAGCCGGTTCTCGCCCTTCAGGAAGCGCTGGCAGCGCACTCCGCCCGTGGCCCGGCCCTTGCGCGGGTACTGGTCGAAGGGGGTGAGCTTGGCGGTGCTCAGCGAGCCGCCGTCCAGGGTGCCGTCGGCGGCTGCCGCCGTGAACACCGAGGCGTCCACCGAGGGGTCGACGGCGCCGAAGAAGAGCACCTTCGCGCCGTCGCCCAGCTTGACGCCGGCCATGCCGCCCGCTGCGCGGCCCTGGGGCCGCACCTGGCCGGCCGGATAGCGCAGCAGCTGCGCCTCGTCGGTGATGAAGACCAGGTCCTCCTCGCCCGTGCGCAGCTCGACGGCCCCGACGACGCGGTCGCCGTCCTTGAGGCCGATGACCTCCAGCTCCTCCTTGTTGGCCGGGTAGTCGGGGGCCACGCGCTTGACGGTGCCCAGCTCGGTGCCGATCGCGAGGCCCGGCGAGGACTCGTCCAGCGTGGTGAGGCAGACCAGCTGCTCGCCGCTCTCCAGCGTCAGGAAGTCCGAGACGGCCATGCCCTCGGCGAGGTTCGGCGCGGAAGGGCTCTCGGGGAGCTGCGGCAGGTCCACCACGGGCAGCCGCAGCAGCCGTCCAGCGGAGGTCACCGCGCCGACCTCGCCGCGCGTGGTGGCGGGCACGGCGGAGACCACCACGTCGTGCTTGGCGCGCTTGGGGGCCTCGGCGAAGGCCGTCTCCCCGTTGGCGGTGCGGGCCAGCAGACCGGTCGAGGACAGCAGCACCCGGCACGGGTCGTCGGCGACCTCCAGCGGGACCGCGGCCACCGGCGCCTCCGCGGCGTCCAGCAGCTCGGTGCGGCGCGGGGTGCCGTACTTCTTGGCGACGGCCGCCAGCTCGGACGAGACCAGCTTGCGCAGCTCGGCGTCCGACTCCAGGAGCAGGGTCAGCTGCTCGATCTCGGCGCGCAGCCTGTCCCGCTCCTCCTCCAGCTCCAGCCGGTCGAACCGGGTGAGCCGCCGCAGCGGGGTGTCGAGGATGTACTGCGTCTGGATGTCGCTGAGCTCGAAGCGGGAGATCAGCGCGGCCTTGGCCTCGGCCGCGTTGTCACTCGACCGGATGATTCTGATGACCTCGTCGATGTCGACCAGCGCCACCAGCAGGCCCTCGACCAGGTGCAGCCGGTCGCGCCGCTTGCTGCGCCGGAACTCGCTGCGGCGGCGCACCACGTCGAACCGGTGGTCGACGTAGACCTCCAGCAGCTCCTTGAGGCCCAGGGTGAGCGGCTGGCCGTCGACCAGCGCCACGTTGTTGATCCCGAAGGACTCTTCCATCGGGGTGAGCTTGTAGAGCTGGGCGAGGACGGCTTCCGGGTTGAAGCCGTTCTTGACCTCGATGACCAGGCGCAGCCCGTGCTCGCGGTCGGTGAGGTCCTTGACGTCCGCGATGCCCTGCAGCTTCTTCGCGTTGACCAGGTCCTTGATCTTGGAGATGACCTTCTCGGGGCCCACCGCGAACGGCAGCTCGGTCACCACCAGGCCCTTGCGGCGGGCCGTGACCTGCTCGACGCGCGCCGTCGCCCGGATCCGGAACGTGCCGCGCCCGGTGGCGTACGCGTCCTTGACGCCGTCCATCCCGACGATCCGCCCGCCCGTGGGCAGGTCGGGGCCGGGCACGAAGCGCATCAGGGTCTCCAGGTCCGAGCCCGGGTGCTTGATCAGATGGCGCGCGGCGGCGACGACCTCGCCGAGGTTGTGCGGCGGCATGTTCGTCGCCATGCCGACCGCGATCCCCGACGAGCCGTTCACCAGGAGGTTCGGATACGCGGCGGGGAGGGTGAGGGGCTCCTCCTGGCTGCCGTCGTAGTTCGGCGCGAAGTCGACCGTGTCCTCGTCGATCGAGTCGACCAGCAGGCCGGCGGCGGGCGCCGAGCGGCACTCGGTGTACCGCATGGCGGCGGGCGGGTCGTCGTTGCCGAGGGAGCCGAAGTTGCCGTGGCCGTCGACCAGCGGGACGCGCATGGAGAAGGGCTGCGCCATCCGGACCAGCGCGTCGTAGATCGCGCTGTCGCCGTGCGGGTGCAGGCGGCCCATGACCTCGCCGACCACGCGGGCGCACTTCACATACGAGCGGTCGGGGCGCAGCCCCATCTCGTGCATCTGGTAGAGGATGCGGCGCTGGACCGGCTTCATCCCGTCGCGTGCGTCGGGCAGCGCGCGCGAATAGATGACCGAGTACGCGTACTCCAGATAGGAGCCCTGCATCTCGTCGACGACGTCGATGTCGAGGATGCGCTCCTCGAAGTCCTCTCCGGACTCCGGTCCTGGGGCGCCCCCGGGCGTCCTGGTCTTACTGCGGCGGGCCATCGCGGCTGCGGCTCCTTCGCTGCTTCGGTGCATCGGTGCTCCGGTGCTTCACTGCGTCGGTACGCCGATGCGTCGGTGATGCTGTGCTGTGGTGTGCAGTGGTACTGGTGCGGTGTGCTGCTGTCGTGCTGGTGTTGTGGGGCTGTGACGCGGACCATTGTGGACCGCCCTACCGACACCGGGCCCCACCGACCCGGCGCACCGGTGCGGAGGGCCCGGGCTCATCCGCGTACGGTACGGGAACTTCGCACCTGGTCGGCACGGTTGCATACAGTGACAGGGCCGCCTTCCGCGCCGGGCGTGGCAGGCGGCCCACACCAAGTCCCGGCGCTCGCCGGGAACCCCCGCGATCGAAGGGACTCCACGCCCATGGGTCACACGGCCACGCCCCCGCAGGGCGCCGGTGGGCTGACAGCGACCGAGCACCGGCTGGCCAACGGCCTGCGCGTGGTGCTCTCCGAGGACCACCAGACCCCGGTCGCCGCTGTCTGCCTGTGGTACGACGTCGGCTCCCGCCACGAGGTCCAGGGCCGCACCGGCCTCGCCCACCTCTTCGAGCACCTGATGTTCCAGGGCTCGGCCCAGGTCAGCGGCAACGGGCACTTCGAGCTGGTGCAGGGCGCCGGCGGCTCGCTCAACGGCACCACCAGCTTCGAGCGCACCAACTACTTCGAGACGATGCCCGCGCACGAGCTGGAGCTGGCCCTCTGGCTGGAGGCCGACCGGATGGGCTCGCTGCTGCACGCCCTGGACGAGGAGTCCATGGAGAACCAGCGCGACGTCGTCAAGAACGAGCGCCGCCAGCGGTATGACAACGTGCCCTACGGCACGGCGTTCGAGCGCCTGACCGCGATGGTGTACCCGGAGGGCCACCCGTACCACCACACCCCGATCGGCTCGATGGCCGACCTGGACGCCGCCTCGCTGGAGGACGCCCGCACGTTCTTCCGTACGTACTACGCGCCCGGCAACGCGGTGCTGGCCGTCGTCGGGGACATCGATCCGGAGCAGACGCTCGCCTGGGTGGAGAAGTACTTCGGCTCCATCCCGGCGCACGAGGCCAAGCGCCCGCCGCGGGACGGCTCGCTGCCGGACATCATCGGCGAGGAGAAGCGCGAGGTCCTCCGGGAGGAGGTGCCCTCGCGGGCGCTGATGCAGGCGTACCGGCTGCCGCACGACGGCACCCGCGGGGCCGACGCCGCCGATGTGGCGCTCACCGTGCTCGGCGGCGGCGAGTCCTCGCGGCTGTACTCCCGTCTGGTACGGCACGACCGCAGCGCCGTCGCCGCCGGGTTCGGGATGCTGCGGCTGGCCGGGGCCCCTTCGCTCGGCTGGCTGGATGTGAAGACGTCCGGCGGCGCCGAGGTGGCGGACATCGAGGCCGCCGTCGACGACGAGCTGCGCCGCTTCGCCGAGGAGGGGCCGACGGACGAGGAGCTGGAGCGCGCCCAGGCGCAGTTGGAGCGCGAGTGGCTGGACCGGCTGGCGACGGTCGGTGGCCGGGCCGACGAACTGTGCCGTTACGCGGCGCTGTTCGGCGACCCGCAGCTGGCGCTCGGAGCCGTCGGGCGGATCCTCGGCATCACACGTGAGGAGGTACGCGCCGCCGCTGCCGAGCGGCTGCGCCCGGACAACCGCGCGGTGCTGGTGTACGAGCCGGTAGCGGCAGCGGACGAGCAGGACCACCAGAACGAGGTTGAGGAGACCGGGCAGTGAGCGGAGCCGACGCGCCCGAGGGCACCACCATGGAATTCCACCCCCAGCCCGCCGGCGGCGCCCCCAAGCCGTGGGCGTTCCCCACGCCCGAGCGCGCCACGCTGGCCAACGGGCTGACCGTGCTGCGCTGCCACCGCCCGGGGCAGGAGGTCGTCGCCGTCGAGGTGTGCCTGCCGGCGCCGCTGGACGCCGAGCCGGAGGGCCTGGACGGGGTGGCGACGATCATGGCACGGGCGCTGAGCGAGGGCACGGACAAGCACGACGCCGAGGAGTTCGCCGCCGAGCTGGAGCGCTGTGGTGCCACCCTCGACGCACACGCGGACCACCCGGGGGTGCGGGTCTCGCTGGAGGTGCCGGCCTCCCGGCTGCCGAAGGCGCTCGGCCTGCTCGCCGACGCGCTGCGCGCGCCCGCCTTCCCGGACAGCGAGATCGAGCGGCTGGTGAACAACCGGCTGGACGAGATCCCGCACGAGCTGGCCAACCCGGCGCGCCGTGCGGCCAAGGAGCTGTCCCGCGAGCTGTTCCCGGCCGGCTCCCGGATGTCCCGGCCGCGCCAGGGCACCGAGGAGACGGTGGAGCGGATCGACGCCGCCGCCGTCCGCGCGTTCTACGAGGCGCACGTCCGCCCCGCCACCGCCACGGCCGTCGTCGTCGGCGACCTGGACGGCGTGGCGCTGGACGCGGCGCTGGCCGACACGCTGGGCGCCTGGACGGGCTCCACCGCCGAGCCGCTGCCCGTCCCGCCGGTCACTGCGGACGACGCGGGCCGGGTGGTCATCGTGGACCGGCCGGGCGCGGTGCAGACGCAGCTGCTCATCGGCCGCGTCGGGTCGGACCGGCACGACCGCGTATGGCCCGCGCAGCTGCTCGGGGTGTACTGCCTGGGCGGCACCCTCACCTCCCGGCTGGACCGGGTGCTGCGCGAGGAGAAGGGCTACACCTACGGGGTGCGCGCGTTCGGCCAGGTGCTGCGCTCGGCGCCGGACGGCACCGGCGCCGCGCTGCTGGCGATCAGCGGCTCGGTCGCGACGGACGTCACGGGCCCAGCGCTGCAGGACCTGTGGCAGGTGCTGCGCACCCTCGCGGCCGAGGGCCTCACGGACGACGAGCGGGACGTGGCCGTGCGGAACCTGGTGGGCGTGGCCCCGCTGCGCTACGAGACCGCGGCCGCCGTCGCCGGGACGCTGGCCGACCAGGTCGAGCAGGAGCTGCCGGACGGCTTCCAGGGCGAGCTGTACGCGCGGCTGGACGGGACGGGGACGGTGGAGGCGACCGCCGCTGCGGTGCGCGCTTTCCCGGCCGACCGCCTGGTGACGGTGCTCGTCGGGGACGCCGCTCAGATCGCCGACCCGGTGCGGGAGTTGGGGATCGGCGAGGTGAAGGTCGTCAGCGGCTCCTGACCGGCGGCGGTTCCGGCGGCTGATCCGGTGGCGGATCCGGTGGCTCGTCCGACGGCGGATGAGCCGCCGGATCCCGGCCCCGTGGAAGGGGGTATGTCTGCTTCCACGGGGCTTTCTGATGGGGTGTCCATGACGGGCAAATGTCCGTTTGATTCGCCGATGTGGTGAGTCGCGGTGTGGCGTGTACGACAAACCCCGGGATTCGTTTGGTGCCCCGCTCGCCGCGCGCTTAGCGTCGTTGCCGCTGTGCGTCAGAAGTGACCGCGCCCGCGGCCGACGCCCAGTGATCGCCGAGTCTCCAAGGGCCCCGCGCCCGAGGGGAGCCGGGGACCCACGCAGTCCCTGGGGTGAATCGGCGGCCCTCGCCAGGGGCCGGCCGTAGGAGACCTTCCTGCTCCGAACCCGTCAGCTAACCCGGTAGGCGAGAAGGAAGGAAAGGAGTGCGCCAGCTCATGGCGTTCACCCGTGCCACGGGGAAGCACCGTCGCCCGAAGCAGCCCAGTCGGATACGCCGCGCAGGCGCGGGCGCCGCGGGCATAGCGGGGCTCACCGCCGCCGGCGTCGTCGGCACCCTCGCGTCCCCGGCTCTCGCCTCGGACGGCGACCAGTCGGGCGAGGCCCACGACACCGGGCTCATCCGCGCCCTGGAGGCGCAGGGCGACAACCTCGCGCAGACCATGCACGAGCAGGCCATCGTGCAGGAGACCGCCGAACTCCAGGCCGAGGCCGAGACCGCCGCCAAGGCGGAGGCCGCGAAGATCAAGGCCGCGGCGGAGCGCAAGGCCGCCGAGGCCAAGCGGAAGGCCGCGGCCGAGAAGGCGCGGCAGAAGGCCGCGCAGGCGCGCGAGAAGGCCGAGAAGGAGCGCGCCGCCAAGCAGCAGGCCAAGGCCGCCGCCTCGCGCTCCGCGCCCCGCGAGAGCGCGGCGCCGGCCCCCGCGAGCGGCGGCTATGTGCTGCCTGTCGACGGCTCGTACGTCTCCACCGGCTACAAGGTCGGCGGGGGCATGTGGTCCTCCGGCAGCCACACCGGTGTCGACTTCCACGCGGGCATGAACACCCCCGTGAAGTCCGTCGCGGCCGGTGAGGTCGTCGAGGCGGGCAACGGCGGCGCGTACGGCAACAACATCGTGATCAAGCACAAGGACGGCACGTACACGCAGTACGGCCACCTCAACTCGATCGGCGTCTCGGTCGGCCAGTCGGTCACCGCGGGCCAGCAGATCGGCCTGTCCGGCTCGACCGGCAACTCCTCCGGGCCGCACCTGCACTTCGAGGCCCGCACCGGCCCCGACTACGGCTCGGACATCGACCCGGTCGCTTATCTGCGCCAGCACGGCGTCAGCGTCTGACCGTTCCGCGCACGGTCCCCCAGCCCCCCGGCCACGGCCGGGGGGCTGATTCACGCCGTATTTCCGCCGATGTCACAGGAATTCAATACGGCCCGTCGGAAATTCCGGCCGACTGTCCTAGGCGGTGTCTTCAATTGATCTTGGATGGTGGATCATGGTCGGGTGATACGTCGCCATGAACTGTCTGATGCGGAGTGGGAGTTCGTTCGGCCGCTGCTGCCCGCCTCCTTGCGGGGGCGCAAG
>NZ_JAAKZZ010000336.1 GCF_011045075.1 Streptomyces boncukensis | reverse complement strand
CTCCCGGTTCTGGGCCAGCCGGCGGGCAGGTCGAAGACATGGCGGTGGTCGCCTGTCGGATTCTCGTCGGGCACCCGCGGCGGGTCCACGGGGAAGGGATAGCGGACGTTGGTGTACGCCGGGGAGCCGTGGCCCTGGAGCACCCAGTGGCCCGGAACGCTCAGCTCCGCCCACCCCGTCGCGTCATAGGCGGGATCCGCGAAGGAGTCGTCCTCGGCGGTCGCCGTCGGCGCGAGGCGGAAGCGCCAGCCGCCGTTCAGACTCAGCCGCGCGGCGCTGGAGGCCGCGGTCCAGGCACGGGGCGGAAGCGTGCCGGTGCCGGGCGAGACGTCTGCGTAGTACGGCGCTGGGGTCGCTGGGGTCATGGCTCTCCTCACGGGGCTCTTCACGGGACTCCTTGCGGATCTCTGCTCAGTGAAGCGCTTCGATACGACTATGGACACATCCCGGGTCAGCTTCTAGTGTCTGGCCCGTTCGCAGTTGACAGGCACCGCAGCCCCTTCGAACCGCTTCCGGCAGAGGAGAGTTGGGATGGTCACTCTCGCCGATGTGGCCCGGCGTGCCGGGGTCTCCCCCAGCACCGTCAGCTATGTGCTCAGCGGCAAGCGCGCCATCTCGGCACCCACCCGCGAGCGCGTCGAGCGGTCCATCCGGGAGCTGGGCTACCACCCGGACCTGCGGGCCCGCGCCCTCGCCAGCCGCCGCTCCGACATCCTCGCGCTGATGGTGCCGCTCCGTACGGACCTGTATCTCCCGGTGATGATGGAGATCTCCCTGGCCGTCGCCACCGCGGCCCGCGCGCACGGCTACGATGTGCTGCTGCTGACCGGCGAGGAGGGCCCGGCGGGGGTGCGCCGCGTCGCGGACGGAGTGCGGGCCGACGGCGTCGTCCTCATGGACGTCCAGCTCGACGACGCGCGCCTGCCGCCCCTGCGGGACCTCGGGCTTCCCGCCGTGCTGATCGGGCTGCCCGCCGAGCCCGCCGGGCTCAACTGCGTCGACCTGGACTTCACCGCCGCCGGATCCCTCTGCGTCGACCACCTCGCCCGGCTGGGCCACCGCGAGCTCGCCGTACTCGGCGAGGCCCCCGCCGTCTACGAGCGCGGCACCGGCTTCGCCGAGCGCACCCTCGCCGGGATCCGGGAGCGGGCCGGCGCCGCGGGGATGCGGCTGCTGCACCGCCCCTGCCAGGGCGGCTATCCGGAGGTGGCGCACACCCTGGACCGCATCCTCGACGAACGGCCCGGCACCACCGCGTTCGTGCTGCAGAACGAGCACGCGGTCGAGCCGCTGCTCAGCCTGTTGCGGCAGCGGGGCCGGGCGGTCCCCGAGGACGTCTCGGTCGTCGCCGTCTGCCCGGACCAGGTGGCCGAGCACGCGCCGGTCCCGCTCACCTCCGTCTCCCTGCCGGCCGAGGGGCTCGGCCGGCTCGCCGTCGAACGGCTCGTCACCCAGCTCGCGGACGCGCCGGGCGGCGGCTGGGCCCGGGACGGCGTGCTGCTGCTTCCCCCCGTCCTCACCGTCCGCGACAGCTCGGGCCCGGCACCGGCTCCCGGGCCCCCGCACTGACGCCCGGAGTCCTACCCCCCACCCCCTCCCGGAGGCGCCCGTGGACACCGAAGTGGACCTTGCCGTTGATCTCGCCCAGCCCGCGCACCGCACGGCGGGCGTCTTCGAGGAGCGCGACGGCGCGCTGGAGTGGCGGGGGCGGCAGGAGACCGTACGGATCGAGCCCTGGGGCCCCGACGCGCTGCGCGTCCGGGCGAGGCTCGGCGGCCCGCTGCTGCCGGATCTGCCCGGCGCCCTCCAGGAGCCGCCGCCCGCCGCCCGCGGCACGGTGCGCTACGCGGACGGCCGCGCCACCATCGCCAACGGCGCGATCCGCGCCGAGCTGGACGCGAAGGGCCTGCTCCGCTTCGTCCGTACGGACGACGGCGGCGAACTCCTCGCCGAGGAGCGCGCGCACTTCTGGTGGCCCGGCTCCCGCCTCTACACCGCAACGGGCAACGGCTACCACCGTCTCGAACAGCGGTTCAGCGCCTACGCGGGGGAGCGGCTCTACGGCCTCGGCCAGCACCAGCACGGGCTCTTCGACCAGAAGGGCGCCGTCGTCGAACTGGTGCAGCGCAACGCGGAGGTGAGCATCCCGGTGCTGACCTCCTCCCGCGGCTATACGCTGCTGTGGAACAACCCTGCCGTCGGCCGGGTCGAGCTGGCCGCCAACGGCACCCGCTGGGTCGCCGACTCCGCCCGCCAGATCGACTACTGGATCACCGCGGGCGCCCCGGCCGAAGCCCAGCGCCGGTACAGCGCCGTCACCGGCCGCGCCCCCATGCTCCCCGCGTGGGCCGCGGGCTTCTGGCAGAGCAAGCTGCGCTACCGCACCCAGGACGAACTGCTCGCCGTGGCCCGCGAGTACCGGCGGCGCGGGCTGCCGCTCTCCGTCCTCGTCTGCGACTTCTTCCACTGGACGCACCTGGGCGACTGGAAGTTCGACCCGGTCGCCTGGCCGGACCCGGCCGCGATGGTCGAGGAGCTGGCCGGGATGGGCGTCAAGCTCCTGGTCTCCTTCTGGCCCTCGGTCTCCCCGCTCAGCGAGAACCACCGCCCGATGGAGTCCGCCGGCTGGCTCCTCGGCACCGAGTACGGCCCGGTCGCGCACGCCGAGTGGCCCGACCAGGGCGCGGCGGAGCCCGTACAGGTCGCCTTCTACGACCCCACCCACCCGGGCGCGCGGGCGTACGTCTGGTCGAAGGCCCGGGAGAACTATCTCGACCCCTACGGCATCACCGCGTTCTGGCTCGACGCCTGCGAGCCCGAGATCAAGCCCGGCTTCGCCGCGAACCTGCGCTACCACGCGGGACCGGGCACCGAGGTCGGCAACCTCTATCCGCGCGAGCACGCCCGCGCCTTCCACGAGGGGCTCAGCGCGGCGGGCGAGACGGAGATCCTCACCCTGTGCCGCTCCGCGTGGGCGGGCAGCCAGCGCTACGGGGCCGCGCTGTGGTCGGGGGACATCGGCACCGACTTCGCCACCCTGCGCGCCCAGGTCGCCGCCGGACTCAACGCCGCGCTGTCCGGCATCCCCTGGTGGAACACCGACATCGGCGGCTTCCACGGCGGCGACCCCGACGACCCCGGCTACCGCGAACTCCTCGTGCGCTGGTTCCAGTTCGGCGCCCTGTCCCCGCTGATGCGGCTGCACGGCTACCGCGCCCCGGGCTCCCCGCTCGGCCCGGACATGACGGGAGGGCCCAACGAGGTCTGGTCGTACGGCGAGCAGGCCGCGGAGATCCTCGCCGACTGGCTCCGGCTGCGGGAGCGGCTGCGCCCGTACATCCTCGACGCCATGCGCGCGGCCCACGAGGAGGGGCTGCCGGTGATGCGGCCGCTGCTGCTCGCGTTCCCGGACGACCCGGCTGCGTGGGAGGTCGCCGACGCCTACCTCTTCGGCCCCGACCTGCTGGCGGCCCCCGTGCTGGAGGCGGGCGCGGTGCGGCGGGAGGTCTATCTGCCGCGCGGAGCGCGGTGGACGGACGCGTGGAGCGGGGCGGCGTACGAGGGCGGGCGGACGGTGACGGTGCCCGCGCCGCTGGAGCGGATGCCGCTGTTCCTCCGGGACGGGGCCAGGCTGCCGCTGCGTTCGTGAGCGGACCCCGCCGGGGCGGGGCTGCCCCTTGCTGTCCCGTCGCAGGGCGTGGGTGGGCCGTGGCTGGTCGCGCGGCTCCCCGCCCCCCTTACGGGGCACTCCGCCGGAAGGGCCACGGCACTGGCCGTCGCTCGGTTGGGTGAGGTCGTAGAGCGTGGTTCCGTCCACCGTGACCTTGGCATAGTGCCGCTTCACCCACGTGTCGATCGTTGCGGCGCTCCCCGAGGAGTCCGCCGTACCGGTTCCGCCGCCGACGTAGTAGTGGATCCGGCCGTCCTTCACGTACTCCCGGAACCGGGCCGGTGTGGGAGAGGGGTCGGTTCCGTTGAAGCCGCCGATCGCCATGACCGGGGAGCCGGTGGCGAGTTGGTAGCTCGCGGCGCGGCTGGAGCCGACCGTGGCGACGGGCTAGGTGAAGTCGTCGGCGTCGGCCCGGAGCGTGGCCCTGAGCTCGTCGCCGACGGTGGCGCCGTTGAGCATGGCGCCGATGGTGCGACGGGTGCATCGCGCGGTCCTTCGGGTGGAGGTCGGGCGGGGGCCGGGCGGAGTCAGCGGCGGGCGTCGGCCCCGCCCTCGTCCCTCCCCGCGAAGACCCAGGACCGGAAGAGCAGGAAGCGCAGTACCGTCGCCGCGAGGTTGGCGGCGACGAGGACGGCCAGCTCGGTGCTGTGTGCGGCGTCCGGGCTGGCCGCGCCGAGCGCGGCCAGCGAGCCGCTGGTGAGGGCCAGCCCGGTGGCGAAGACGAGCAGCCCCTGCGCCTGGTGGCGTACGGCGCCGTCCCGGCAGCGTACGCCGAAGGTGAGACGGCGGTTGGCGGCGGTGTTGGCGAGGGCGGAGAGCAGCAGCGCCAGCGCGTTGGCGGCCTGCGGGCCCGTGCCGAGCCGGAAGAGCGAGTAGAGCCCGAGGAACAGCAGCGTGCTGAGGCCGCCGACGGCGCAGAAGCCGACGAGCTGCCGCGTCAACCCGCCCGGCACGCCCGCGAGTTCCCGGTCGTGCGGGTCGTCCCCGAACGGGCGGCGCAGCCGGGCCGGCGGCAGCGCCCTGGTGGCCAGCGCGCGCCCCACCCGCCAGACGCCCCTGAGGTCGTCCAGCGCGGTCCGGACGATGTCCACCCGGCTGTCCGGGTCGTCCACCCAGTCCACCGGCACCTCGTGGATCCGCAGCCCGGACCGCTCGGCGAGCACCAGCAGCTCGGTGTCGAAGAACCACCCGGTGTCTTCGACCAGCGGCAGCAGCCGGTCGGCCACGTCGCCCCGCACGGCCTTGAAGCCGCACTGCGCGTCCGAGAACCGGGCGGCCAGCGAGCCGCGCAGGATGAGGTTGTACGAGCGCGAGATGAACTCCCGCTTCGGCCCCCGCACCACCCGGGAGGAGCGCGCCAGCCGTGAGCCGATCGCCACGTCGGAGTGCCCCGATATCAGCGGGGCGACCAGCGGCAGCAGCGCCTTCAGGTCGGTCGACAGATCGACATCCATATACGCCCGGACGGGCGCGTCCGAGCCGCCCCACACGGCGCGCAGCGCCCGCCCGCGCCCTTTCTCCTCCAGCCGGTGGGCCGTGACCTCGGGGAGCTCACGGGCGAGCCGGAGCGCGATCTGCGGGGTGCGGTCGGTGCTGGCGTTGTCCGCGACGGTGATGCGGTAGCCGTAGGGGAAGTTGCGCTCCAGGAAGTCGCGCAGCCGCCGGACGCACGGCTCCAGTCCGGCCTCCTCGTTGTGAACCGGAACGACCACGTCCAGCACGGTGGTCGTGCGGGGGTCGTGCCCGGCGGGGAGGTGCTGCCGGGCGGGCAGCGTGCCGGTCGTCTCGGGCGCCTGCTCACGTGTCTCGGTTCGCATGGCCCCGACGGTCGCGACCCGCGCTGTCAGGGCCGTGTGCTGCGCCTGTGCGACGGCTGTGGGTTCGGCCGGTCGGCTGCTTGGGGGTGTTTCGACACACCCCTGCGGCGCCGGCGACTCGGCGCGCCTCACAGCCGCACGGTGAACACCGTACGGCCCGGGGCCCAGGACACCTCGACGCGGCCGCCGTGGGCCGTCACCACCGCGTGCACGATCGCCAGGCCCAGGCCCGTGCTGCCGTGGGTGCGGGAGCGGGACGCGTCGCCGCGCGCGAAGCGCTCGAAGACGTGCGGGAGGACGTCCGGGGGGATGCCGGGTCCGTCGTCCGCCACCTCGATCACACAGCCGGGCGGCTGCGCGCGCACCCGGGCCGTGACCGTCGTGCCGTCGGGCGTGTGGGTGCGGGCGTTGGCGAGGAGGTTGGCCAGCACCTGGTGCAGCCGGGGCGCGTCGACGGCGGCCGTCACCGGTTCGGACGGCAGGTCCAGCCGCCAGCGGTGGCCGGGGCCCGCGGCGCGGGCGTCGCCGACCGTGTCCACGACGAGCGCCGTCACGTCCGTCTCCGTGCGCTCCAGGGGGCGGCCCGCGTCCAGCCGGGCCAGCAGCAGCAGATCCTCGACCAGCAGCGACATCCGCTCCGACTCCGACTCGATACGGGTCAGCGCGTGCCGGGTGTCCGGCCCCGGCTCCTCCCGGCCGCGCCGGGTCAGCTCGGCGTAGCCGCGGATGGACGCCAGCGGGGTGCGCAGCTCGTGACTGGCGTCCGCCACGAACCGGCGTACCCGCTGCTCGCTCTCGTGCCGCGCCGTCAGCGCCGAGCCGACGTGGTCCAGCATCCGGTTGAGCGCCGCGCCGACCTGGCCCACCTCGGTGCGCGGGTCGGTGTCCCGGGCCGGCACCCGCTCGGGGATGTCGACCTCGCCCTCGTGCAGCGGGAGAGCGGAGACGCGGCGCGCGGTGGCCGCCATCCGGCGCAGCGGGCGCAGCGCCACCCCGACTAGCCCCGCGCCCGCGAGCCCGGCGGCGACCAGCCCGGCGCCGGTGACGCACAGCTCCACCACGATCAGCGTGTTGATCATGTCCTGGACCGAGTCCGTCGGAATGCCGACGACATAGGTCCGGCCCTGATCCCGGTCCTGGTCCTGGCCCCGGTCCTGGCCCTGGTCCTGGACCGCCGTCGCCCGGTATGTGCCCAGGCCGGGCAGCTCGACCGTGTGCTCTTCGCCGTCGAGCGGCACGCTGCCGAGCTTCTCGGTCTGCGCGGCGGTGAGCTGCCTGGCGACGACCGGCGGGCGGTTCGGAGCGGTGTCCTCCCGGTCCCGCTGCCTGCTGATCACCCCGCCGGACGCCGTACCGTCGTCGCCGATCCGGGCGCCGACGGTCCGCACCGGCTGGCCGGGCCCCGCGACGGCCGGATCGCCCGAGATCGCGCTCGGCACCGGCGCGTCGCGCTGCATCGGCCCCGCGGCCCGGTGGGCCACGTCCCGCAGCTGGCTGTCGAGCTGGTCGAACCCGTAGCTGCGCAGCGCGATCGTCGTCACCGTGCCGATCACAGCGGCGACGACCGCGATGAGCGCGACGGCCGACACGATCAGCCGGGTGCGCAGCGACCAGCGCCGCGGCGTCCTCGGACGGAGCTTCACCCTCCTGCCTACTCGGCCGGCTTCAGCACATAGCCCGCGCCACGCCGGGTGTGGATCATCGGGGACCGGCCCGCGTCGATCTTCCGGCGCAGATACGAGATATAGAGCTCCACGACATTGGCCTGGCCGCCGAAGTCGTACGACCAGACCCGGTCGAGGATCTGCGTCTTGCTGAGCACCCGGCGCGGATTGCGCATCAGGAAGCGCAGCAGCTCGAACTCGGTGGCGGTCAGATGGATGTCCTGGCCGGCGCGGCTGGCCTCGTGGCTCTCCTCGTCCAGCACCAGATCGCCGACGACCAGCAGCGACTCGCCGCGCGCCGCCCCGGCGCCGGCCCGGCGCAGCAGGCCGCGCAGCCGCGCCACGACCTCCTCCAGGCTGAACGGCTTGGTGACGTAGTCGTCACCGCCCGCGGTCAGCCCCGCGATCCGGTCCTCGACCGCGTCCTTGGCCGTGAGGAAGAGGACCGGGACCTCCGGGGCCGTGGCACGCAGCTTGTGCAGGACGTCCAGGCCGTCCATGTCGGGCAGCATCACATCGAGGACGACCGCGTCGGGCCGCCACTCGCGGGCCGTGCGCACGGCGGAGGAGCCGTCCCCCTCCGCCCGTACGTCCCACCCCTCGTAGCGCAGGGCCATCGAGAGCAGGTCGGCGAGAGGGGGCTCGTCGTCCACGACGAGCACGCGGACCGGGGTGCCGTCGGGGCGGCGCAGCTCACCGCGGGCCGGGCTGCTGGGGTTGTCGCTCATATGACAGATCGTGCTCCACTTTTCTGAGAGTCTCCTGTGAGAACTCCATGAGAGGGCTGAGAACGGGCCGGTCCCGGCCTCAGCCGACGTCCGACGGGTCGAGGCGGTAGAGCGAGCCGCTGTTCGAGCTCTTGGGCCCGACCTTGGTGCCGTGCTTCGTGATCCAGTCGGTGAGGCCGGTCTTGGAGCTGCCGCTCGGACCGGCCGAGCCGCCGACCTGCACGTAGTGCAGCTTGCCCGCCTTCACCAGCTGCTTCAGCTTGGCGAGGGTCATGGCGTCGTCGCTGCCCGACCAGCCGCCCATGGAGATCACGGGCTCGTGGCCGGCGAGGATGGCGGACGCGGCGGACTGGTCGTTGGCGACGGCCCGCAGCCAGGTGGCGCCGTCCTTGTGCTTCTTGAGGTACGCGAGCGTCGCGGAGTCGAGCGAGCCGCCGGGCCCGCCCATGCCGCCGCCCGTGCGCTGCTGCCCGCCGGACGGCGGTTGCGGCGCGCCCTGGCCGTTCTGGTCGCTCTGGCTGCCCTGGCTGCCCTGGCTGCCCTGGGGCCGCTGGCCGTCCTGGTTCCCCGGGAGCCCTCGCCCGCCCTGGGGC
>NZ_JAAKZZ010000335.1 GCF_011045075.1 Streptomyces boncukensis | reverse complement strand
CGCCGACGACTGGGGGTGGCACCGGCTCACGTACGCGGGGAAGTACGTGTGGTGCGACGTCGGGCCCGGGGACGGGGACGGGGACGGGGCACCGGGTGTCCCGCGCGAGTCCGGACCGTGACCGCGCCGCCCGCGATGGGCTACCGTCGTGGGCGATGTCCGCATCGCTGCGTGCCCTCGTCCAGGGTGAGACGGCCGCGTCGCTGCCGCGGGCGGAACGCCTCGCCGCGGCCCGCGCGGTACGCCTCTACTTCCAGCGCCCCGAGCATCCCGGGTTCCTGGTGACCGAGACCGGGCCGGACGGCCCCGCCGTGCCGGTCTTCAGCTCCCTGAGGCTGCTGGCCCTCTTCGCGGGCCCGTGCGCGTGGGCGTCCACCACCGCGGAGGACCTCGCGGAACTGCTGCCCGAGGGCGTCAGCGCCCTGGTGGATCCGCTGGGGCCGGAGCCGGGCCCGTACCTGCTGGACGCGGCGGCGCTGCGCGGCACCGGCCCGTAAGCCCGCCGGAGGCCCGCCTCGGTCAACGAAGGCGCGCGGAAGGACAACGGCTCCGGCTGCGTCGGGGGCATCTTGATGCGACAGGGTTCGTCTTGTCGCATCAAGACGGCGTGACGGAAATCGCCATCAGCGCAGCCCGCTCGCAGCTCGGCGATCTCGTACGCCGAGCGGCACACAGGCGTGAGACCATCGCGCTCACCGACCACGGCCATGTCGCAGCCCTGCTCGTGTCACCGCACGTAATATCTGGCAGTGGCCGAGTACCAGCGGCGCAAGGCCGAGGGCACGTTGGAGCCGGGCGTTCCCATGGCCGAGGTCCGCAGGCGGCTCGGCCTGGAGAAGAGGTAGACGACGTGCCTCAGCTGTCGGTGAGGGTCTCATCCTGAGTGCCAGGCGACTTCGATGGCGCGGCGCCCAGGATGAGAAAGTCTCAGGGCCACGGACGGGAAGCGAGGCCGGCAGCTTCCTCCGTACCGGCCGCGCGCTACCCCGCCCCTGGCCCGAAGTCCTCCTCGAAGTAGCTGTCGTGCCGCACACGGAACTCCTTGAGGTGCTCGCTGCCGCGCTGCGCCACCTCCGCGACTCTTTCGAAGAACTCCTCGCGCGGGGCGCCCGGGGAGAAGAGCATGAGCATCGACATGGGCTCGTCCGTCGCGTTCCTGAAGGCGTGCAGGCCGCCGACCGGCACGTACAGGAAGTCACCGGCGCGGCCCGTCACCCACGTGTCGCCGTTGAAGAGCTCCAGTTCCCCGGAGAGAAGGTAGAAGGACTCCGACATCGCCTTGTGGAAGTGGGGCCTGGCGCCGGCGGCCCGCGCCGCCAGGTCCACCTTGTACAGGCCGAACTCGCCGCCGGTCGACTCGTGTGTGGCGAGGTAGCGGTAGGCGTCACCGCCGGGCGAGGTGAAGTCCGGCGGGGCGGCGGCGGTGCGGAAGGACGCGTTCACCGTGCCCCGGTCCGCGTGGTAGCGGGGCTCGGGATACTGCGGGTCCTGCAGGTCCTGCGGGTAGGACATCGTGCGCTCCTTGTGGTTGAGGTTCCGGCATGCGGGTCAGGTCGTGGTCAGGCCGTGGTGACGACCTCGTCGTAGGCCAGGCGCGGCAGGCGGGGGAACCAGGCGTCCGGGCCGGGGCGGCCGATGTTGACGACCATCAGCGGGGCATGGTCGTCGTCCAGGAACTCTTTGCGCAGACCATGGGCGTCGTAGCCGGTCATGGGGCCGGCGGCGAGGCCCGCCGCGCGGATGCCGATGAGGAAGTAGGCCGCCTGCAGCGCCCCGTTCAGGGCGGCGGCCTGCTCGCGCACCGGCCGCTCGGCGAAGTGGGTGTCCTTGGCATCGGGCGCGAACGGCGCCAGTTTGGGCAGTTCCTGGTGGAACTCGTGGTCGGTGGCCAGGATCGCGACCAGTGGCGCCATGGCCGTCTTGGCCTGGTTGCCCTCGGCCATGTGGGCCAGCAGCCGTGCACGGGCCCGGGGCGTGCGGACCAGGACGATGCGCAGCGGGGACTGGTTGAACGCGGTCGGACCGTACTTGATCAGGTCGTGCACGGCTCGCATCTGCTCGTCGGTGACCGGCTCGTCGGTGAAGGTGTTGGCGGTGCGGGCCTCGCGGAACAGCAGGTCCTGGGCGGCGGGGTCGAGCTGCAGGGACACGGGTGCCTCCAGAACACTCTTTCAATCCAATATTTTTCGACATTGAAAGACCAGCACAGTTGCTAGTTCGATGTCAAACCTTCTATGGTTGAAGCAGTTGCCGGAAGGGGTGCGGACATGACGGACGCGGCGGACCTGATCATCGAGCAGTGGCGCAGCCAGCGCCCGGAGCTGGCCGACGGGCTGAAGGCCGTGGAGGTGCTGGGCCGCATCCAGCGCATGCAGCGCGTGCACGACCAGCACTTCAAGGAGCTCAGCGACGAGTTCGGCATCACCATGGGCGAGTTCGACATGCTGGCCGCGCTGCGCCGCTCCGGGCCGCCCTACACGCTCAGCGCCGGCACCTTCGTCAAGGCGGCCATGGTGAGCCCGGGGGCCATCACCAACCGCATCGACCGCATGGAGGACAAGGGCCTGGTCGAACGGGTCCGCGAGAGCGCCGACCGCCGCTCCGTACAGATCCGCCTCACCGAGCCGGGCAAGGACCTGATCGACAAAGCCATCGCGGCCCACCTGCGCGGCTACGACCAGATCCTTTCCGTCCTCACTCCCCAGGAGCGCGAACAGCTCGCCCTGGGGCTGCGCAAGATCCTCGAAGCGCAGGGCGACACCACGCTCAGCTGACCGCAACCCCGCGGGGCCGCCCGGAGCGCGTCGTCGGCAGAAGAGGAAGAAACTGGTGCGATGACCAACCTGGAGACTCACCCTCATCCGGAAGTCCTCGGTCACGACCGGCCCTGCACGGCGGTGGAGGTCCTCACGCCGCGCCTGGTGCCGCTCGGCGGCGTGCGCGCTGCGACCGTGCACCGGACCCTCCCGCAGCGGCGGAGGTCGCTGGTGGGGTCGTGGTGCTTTCTGGACCACTTCGGTCCCGACGACGTCTCACAGACCGGTGGGATGCAGGTGCCCCGGCATCCGCACACCGGGCTCGCGACGGTGTCCTGGCTGTTCGCCGGGCGCGTCGGGCACCTCGACTCCGGCGGCAACACGGCCTCGGTGGTGCCGGGAGAGCTCAACCTGATGATCGCGGGCCGGGGCATCACCCATCAGGAGCTGAGCGACCCCGGGTCGAGCACGCTGCACGGCGTGCAGCTCTGGTACGCGCTGCCGGACGAGACGCGTTTCGGCGAGAACGCGTTCGTGCGCCACGTCCCGGAGCCGGTGGCGCTTCCCGGCGGCGCGGCGCGCGTGTTCATCGGCGAGCTCCTCGGCTCGGCGTCCCCGGTCGACACCCGGACGCCCGACCTGCTCGGGGCCGAACTCGTGCTCGAACCCGGCTCCTCGGCCCGGCTCACCGTGCGGGCCGACTTCGAGCACGCCGTCCTCGCCGAGCGGGGCGAGGTCACGGTGAACTCGGCCGTCGCCCGCCATCGATCGCTCGCCTACGTCCCTCCCGGATCCGAGACGCTGGTCATCGCGGCAGGCGACACGGAAGCCCGCGTCCTCCTGCTGGGCGGCGTCCCGCTCGGGGAGCAGATCGTGATGTGGTGGAACTTCGTCGGACGCAGCCACGACGAGATCATCGAGTACCGGCGCCGCTACCAGGCCGAGCTCGGCTTCGAGACCGCCGATCCGGTCGACGCCGGCAAGCCCGCGCTGTTCGGCGCGTTCCCACCCGGTCAGCCGCCGCCGCTGCCGGCGCCCCCGCTGCCGAGCTCCCGGATGCGCCCGCGCGCGTAGGGGGGGTTGCGGCGGGCCCGTGGCCCCGTTGACGACGGCGCGGACGCGGGGACCGTCCGGGTGCTCAGGCGGTGCGCGGGCGATGCTCAGGCGGTGCGCGGGCGGTGGGCCCGGACGTCGACGGGCCGTCCGTCGGGGTCGCGCGCCGTCATCGTCCACTGCGTGGGCAGGGTCTCGATCGGCCCGACCGGCCACCCGGCGCCCAGGATGCGCTCGCGGACCTCGCACAGGCGCGCGTGGGTTCCCACGCGCAGACCCCATCCCGCCCGGCGCAGCGGGTCGAGGTCCGTGCGCGGAGCGGTCGCGGTCTCGACGATCATCAGGTGGTCGTCGCCGCCGACGTCGACGACCGCGATCCGGGGATCGGAAGAGGTGGCCGCGCGCTCGAACGCCAGCGCCGCGCCGAGCACTTCCGTGTAATACGCCACGAGCCGGTCCACATCCGTCGTGGGCAGCGCCAGATGGTTGATTCCGAAGAGATCAGGCATGGTGCCCCCCACTGTAGGGCGGCGGTGGAGCGGCGATGACGTCGTTCCCCCTGGCTACACCCCCGTCCGGAGCCGGGACGCGAGGCGGGCCTGCAACTCCGGGTGTCCGGCCAGGCCGTCGGACACCCAGGAGTCCGCGGCCGGGGCGAAGACCTCGTCGGGCGCGGCGTCCCAGTCCAGTGCGCCGAACGGCGGCTCGGGGTCGTACTCGGCACCGAACTGGGCCAGCCGCGCGACGTCCTCTCCGGCCAGCTCGGCGACCAGATGCAGCGCCATGTCGATCCCCGCGGACACCCCGGCGGCGGTGAGGAAGGGGCCGTCCTGGACCCAGCGCTCGTGCACGGGAGCGGCGTCGAACTCCGCCAGCAGCTCGTGCGTGGTCCAGTGCGTGGTGGCCCGGCGGCCCCGCAGCAGCCCGGCCGCCCCCAGCAGCAGGGAGCCGCTGCACACCGAGGAGATCACCTCCGCGTGCGCCGCGGCGCCGCGCAGATAGCCGAGCAGCGTCCGGTCGGTCATGGCGCGGAAGGCCGGTGCCGCGCCGCCCGGCACGACCAGCACCTGGGGCGCGGGCACCTGCGCGAAGGTGTGGCTCGGGGTGACGCGCAGCGCCGTGTCGGTCTCGTACGTCCGGATCCGCTCGCCGACCACCGTCACCCGGTACCCGGGCCTCAGCCACTCCAGCATGCTCAGGATCGTCAGCGGCCCGGCCAGGTCCAGCGGGGTGAGTCCCGGGAACACCACGCACGCGATGGTCTTCGTGCCGGTTGTCCCCGTGTCCGATGTCCCCGTGTCCGATGACTTCGTGTCCGTTGTCCTCGTGTCGTCGCTCATGGGGGCCAGCGTCCCCGGGGCCGCACCCTGCCGGGGGCGCCATGTCCGGAATCCTGCGCAGCGCGTCCGGCGGCCGGGGGCGCCCGGCGGAGCCGGCGGCGGACGCGGTCCGGGGACGCGCAGTAGCCTCGCCGGTGTGCGGAAGACGGTGATCGTGGGTTACCAGGGCGCGGATCTGCTCGATATCTCCTGCCCTTCGGAAGTGCTGCACGCGGCGAACCAGGCAGCGGCCGACCGGCGGTACGAGATCGTGCCGGCTACGGTGGACGGCCGCCCGTTCCGCTGCGACTCGGGCCTGACCCTGGCCGATGTGCACCGGCTGGACCGGATCGAGGGCCCGCTCGACACGGTCATCGTGGCGGGCGGCCTCGGCCACGAGGAGGCCGCGGCGGACGGCCGGCTCCTGTCCCAGATCCGCGGGCTCGCCGCCCTCAGCCGGCGGGTCGCTTCGGTCTGCTCCGGCGCCACGGTGCTGGCCGCGGCCGGGCTGCTCGACGGCAGGCGCGCGACCACCCACTGGCAGTACGCGCACGCCTTCGCGAAGCAGTATCCGCGGGTGACGGTCGACCCGACTCCGCTGTTCGTCAAGGACGGCAACGTCTACACCTCCGGCGGGGTGACCAGCGGGCTCGATCTGGCCCTGGCCTTCGTCGAGGAAGACCACGGGCCGTCCCTCGCCCGGCAGGTCGCCAGGAACATCGTCACCTATCTGCAGCGGCCGGGAAACCAGGCCCAGGTCAGCATGTTCCTCGCCGCACCGCCGCCCGAACACCGGGTGGTCGCCGATCTCGCGGCCCATGTCGCCGGCAGCCTCGACGCCGACCTGACCGCGCCGGTACTGGCCGCCCGCGCGGGCATCAGCACCCGGCATCTCGCCCGGCTGTTCGCCGCCCACCTCGACAGCACACCCAGCCGGTACGTCCGCGCGGTCCGCACGGAGGCCGCCGCGCAGCTGCTCTCCAGTACCGAGCTCCCGCTCACCGCGGTCGCCCGCCGCTGCGGCTTCGGTTCGACCGAAACCCTCCGGCAGGCGTTCCTCGACCACTACGACACCCCTCCCTCGGCGTACCGGCGCGTGCACCGACGACGCACCTGCCGCCCCTGACACCGGCCTGGTGGAGCGCGAGCGGGGCGGTGACGCGAATTGAAGCGGTCTCCGTGAACTGCGTCGACAAGAACCCCGCGATGTCACCGTGTGGCGCTCTGCCGGGCAGAACCCCACGTGGTCGCGCCCAGCAGCAGGCCCCAGATGAGGAACCACGGGTCCCACAGGAACAGATGCCAGTCGAACGCCTTCCAGTCCACGTCCGCCGATGCCTCGATCACGCCCGCCTTCACCAGCGCCTGCCCGACGACGAGCGATCCCCCGTACAGGACGAGGACCGCCGTCGCTCCCCACGACAGGGCCAGCAGAGTCCATCGCGGCAGCCGCTTCCCCCACTTCCGCACGAGCGCCAGCCCCAGCACGGCGGCGATCAGCTTCAGCCCGGCAGTCAGCCAGAGCACCGCGACCATCGTCGGATCGCGAGCCCGACCCCACCGCTCCAGATCACCGCCCACGGTGTCCAGCCCGGCTGTACCACCTGCCGCCCAGTACGCGCTGACCAGCGCATACAGCAAACCGAGCCCGAAGGCTGCACAGCCACACCACACCAGACGAGCCTTCTGCGGCACATGGTCACGCGTCACATCACAATCATCGCAAAACAGAGTACTTCTGATGGAAACGCTCCAGTCGATGGCCGCGCTCCACGGGCCGGTCCACATCCGTCGTGGACACCGTCGGAGGGGCGCCCGTCGACGGACGTCGACGAGCGCCCCCTCGTGCGGCCCCGGGCCTACATCGGCGCCTGCCGGAAGGTGGCGGCGGATGCCGCGTCGAGGGCCGCGACCGTACGGCGGTAGCGGTGCCGCGCGTCCGCCGGGGTGGTGCCGATGACGACCGTGGCGAGCTTGCCGAAGTCCGGCAGGGCGCCGAGCATGTGGAAGATGGTGCCGCAGCGGTCGCGGGGGTCGTACAGAACGCCCTCGCGGTAGCTCGTATCGAGCAGGTGCTCTGCCGTGAGGGCGCGGTAGGCGGCGTGCCGCAGCCGGTCGTTGGTGACGTAGTAGCGGGGCTGGCCGTCCGGGGTGAGGTAGTCGCCGCTGCCCGGGTCGTAGGCACCCTCCACCGCGCCGAGGAGGAACATCAGCGGCGCGGTGCCGCCGCCCATCCGCAGGTTGATCTCCACCGCGTAGTGCGCCCACCCGTCCGGCCCGCGCCGGCCGTTCGGCGCGCCCTCCCGGCCAGCGGCCCCGGCAGCGGCCCCCGCGGCGGTCCCGGCCGCCGCGCCGCGCCGCGAGACGAAGTCGACGCTCGCGATGCCGAGGGCGCCCTTGGCGGCGAGCGCCCGCCCGGTGCGCAGGCCCAGCTCGTGCAGGGAGTGGCGGTAGGCGGGGTCGGCGGGGGCGACGGCGCCCGCGTACGTCTGGTTCGCTTCGCCCTCGAACACCTGGTCCTGGCTGGAGACCACCGGGGCCTCGCCCCCGGGGGTGACCCGCACCTGGACGGACGGCGAGCGCAGTTCGGAGCCCTCGACGCGCTCCTCGACCACGCCGCCCATCTCGTCGAGCTTCCCGGCGAAGTGCTCCCAGCTGTCGGGCGGCGTCGCGAAGGTGACCAGGGCGGGCAGTTCGCGGCGGATCCAGCTCTCGGCGGAGCCGGTGCGCGGCGCGCCGCCGAGCGGGAAGAGGGCGTTGCCGCCCGCGCCGAAGCCCTCGTTCAGCTTGATGACCGCGGTGCCGACGTCCGGGTGCGCGGCGCGCAGCTCGGCGAGCGCCTTGACCACGTCGTCCCGGTCCCGCAGCCCCTCCAGGCCGCGCGGCACCGGGACGCCCGCCTCCTGGAACAGCGCGCGGGCGCCGCTCTTGGAGCCGAGGAAGGACAGGTCCGGGTCGCACGCGTACAGCGGGGCGCCCAGCCGCAGCGCCAGGGTCCGCTCGAACGGGGAGCCGTTGAAGGCCAGGACGCAGGCGTCCGCCGGGTCCGGCGGCAGCAGGCGGCGGATCCGCGCCACCAGCCCCGGACGGGCGAGGACCTTCCGGGTGAGCGGCTCGGGGGACGCGTCGCCGCAGTGCAGCAGCGTGAGGCGGCGGCGCGCGTGCCAGACGGGGAGCGCGCGCACCAGGCCCAGCGCGTAGTCGACGATCAGGTCAGGCAACGGCTCGCTGGTGACGTACACCAGCCGCCGTCCGGGGTCGCGGAGCAGATGCAGAAAGGAGAGCATCCGCTCCTCGTAGTGCAGCACTCCGGGGATCTTGCTCATGCCCGCCTGGTCCAGGGTGAAGCTGGGCACCACCACGACGGTGCCCGGCCCGCCC
>NZ_JAAKZZ010000334.1 GCF_011045075.1 Streptomyces boncukensis | reverse complement strand
GTGCGTGCTCTCGGCGTGCCGGGTGAAAGCCCTCGTACTGGGCGTACTCGGGCTTTCGGCCGGTGCGGCGAGAGCACGTGCCGGGCGTTCCAGGTGGCGTGCGGGGCTTTCGAAACACCCCCTAGTGGTGGGACTCTCCGCGGAGCCGCTCCAGCTCGCGCCGCTCCCGCTTCGTCGGACGGCCGGAGCCCCGCTCCCGCTGCGCGACAGGCTGCGTAGCCTCCGGCGGCGGAGGCGGCGGGCTGTGGTCCTCGTAGCACTCGACCGCGACGGGTGCCCCCACCCGCTTCCGGATCAGACGGGTGACCTTGACGACGCGCTCTCGGCCCGCGTGCCGCAGCCGCACCTCGTCGCCGGGGCGCAGCGCGTGCGCCGCCTTCACCCGCTCGCCGTTGACCTTGACGTGGCCGCCGCGCGCCGCGGTGGCCGCCTGCGAGCGGGTCTTGGTGAGCCGGACGGACCAGATCCAGCTGTCGACCCGGACGCTCCCCTCGTCTGCTGCCATACCCCCCGACTCTAGTGCCGTGACCGGAAAGGTTCACCGCCTCGCGCCGCCCGGCGCCTCGCGGCGTTGCCGGATCACGCGATTACGCCCCGTACGAGCCGCGATCCGGCGCCTTGCGAGGCTCCCCCAGCTACCGCTGGGAGGTGCCCCCTGCACCTGGGGGCACCCCCAGTTCGAGCGGAGCCGAGAGCTTGGGGGAGACGCGAGACGGCAAACCTTTCCGGCCACGGCACCAGCCGGTCCTTCACCGGCCGGGGCCGGTGTCCGAGGGCGTCCCGGCGCTCGGCGCGCTCCCGTGCGGGCTCAGCCCAGGAGTGGACGCACCGCCTCCGCGGTGAAGCGGACGAAGCCCTCGGGGTCCGGCTCGTCGGCGGTCGGCTGGAGCACCACCGTGTCGGCGCCCGCCTCCGCGACCCCGGCGACGGCGCGGGCGACCGCCTCCGCGTCTCCGGCCACCCCCAGGTCGGCGTCCGCGTCGTGGCCCTCGCGCCGGCGCTCGGCCGCGAGCCGCTCGGCGGCGTCCGGCCCGGTGGCCGCGAGGAGGTAGACGGTCACCTGATGGCGGTCCGTACGGCCGGCCGCCGCGCGGCCCTCCTCGATCAGCTCCATGGCCCGGCGCACTCCCGCACGGTCCGTGTTGGCGTCCAGCACCGTGCCGTCGGCGGCCTCGCCGGCCAGCCGCAGCGAGCGCGGCCCGCGCGCGCCCGCGAGCACGGCGGGCGGCGCCGGGTCCGTCGCGGGCGGCCAGTCGAGCGCGACGTCGTCGAGCTGTACGTAGCGGCCCCGGATGGTGACCCGCTCGCCGCGCAGCAGGGCCCGCATCGCGTCCAGGTGCTCCCGCAGCAGTGCCATCGGGGACTCGACGCGCGCCCCCACCTGGCCCATCCAGTCCTGCACCCCGTGTCCGACGCCCAGCGTCACCCGGCCGGGGAAGAGCCGGTGCAGCGTGGCGGCCTCCATGGTGGTCAGCGCGACGTTGCGCAGCGGCACCGGGAGCAGGCCGACGCCGACGCGCAGCCGCTCGCTCCAGGCCAGGGCCGCCGAGGCGCTGGCGATCCCGCTCTCCAGGAAGCAGTCCTCCCACAGCCACAGCTCTTCCAGTCCGGCGCCCTCCGCGGCGCGGACGACGCTGTGCAGCTTCTCCGGCGGCAGCTGCGGCCGGAACACGGCTCCAAGTGCAGTCATGGCCCCTATTGCAGCCGACCGCGATCATCCCGACAACGCCTTTTCGCCCCGCGGGTCATGGCGGGTCACGACAGCCACTGCTGGTACGCCAGGGTCGCCAGCAGCCCGAAGACGGAGACGAGGAGGACGGCGCGGACGAAACCGCTGCCCCGCTTCAGCGCCGTGTGCGCGCCCGTCGCACCGCCCGCCAGGTTGAAGAGGGCCATCAGTCCGGCGAGTTGCCACAGCACCGTGCCGTTCCAGCCGAAGGTCATGAGCGCGCCGGCGTTCGTACAGGCGTTGACGATCTTTGCGGTGGCGGAGGCCGCGACCAGGTCGATGCCCAGCACCGCCGTGAGGGCGAGCACGAGGAAGGTGCCGGTGCCGGGGCCGACGAGGCCGTCGTAGAAGCCGATGCCGACGCCCGCGAGCCCGATCGCGGCGAGGACGCGGCGGCGCGTCACCCCTCCGGGCGCGGCCGCCGTGCCGAAGTCCGGCCGCAGCAGCACGAAGGCCGCGACCACCAGCAGCACCACCATGACGAGGGGCTTCAGCACCTGCGTGCTCATCCCGGCCGCCAGCAGCGCCCCGCCCGAGGAGCCGGCGAGCGCCGCGAGGCCGATGCGCAGCGCCAGCCGCAGATCCAGCGGCGTCCTGCGGACATAGGTCACGGCCGCGCCGGTGGTCCCGACGATGGCGACCGCCTTGTTGGTGCCCAGCGCGTACGCCGCCGGGGTGCCGGACGGGAGGCCCAGCAGCATGGCGGGGAGCAGGATCAGTCCGCCGCCGCCCACCACGGCGTCCACCCAGCCCGCCGCGCCCGCGGCGAGGCAGAGCAGGAGCACGGTCGTGAGGGAGATGTCCGGCATGATCGCGAGCTTAGAGGTGCGGCCCCGCCCGCCGGGCGGGGGGTGGCCCTGTGCGTGCGTTGCAGGCGAACGGGGTGCGTGACGCGTGAACATCGGCGCCCCGAAGGGGCGCGGGGAACGGTGCGACCAGCCCCGGAGCACCCGCAGCCCGCGACACGCGGCGAGGGGCCCCTCCGCACCCGGAAGCACCATGCCGTGGACCATCCGCAGGGTGTGACGGCGCGTCGTGCGCCGGTGGGCCGGGGACGGCCCGCACCCCGGAGCACGATCGGGCCATGAGCCAGCCCTCCTGGCCCGCACGCGCTTCGCTCGCCGCGCTGCTGGGCGCCGTGACCCTGGCGGGCCCCACCAGCGGTACGGCACCGGCCGCCGCGCCCGACCCCGGGCCCGGTGAGGCCCGGCCCCGGCTCTCGGCGCGGGCGGACGCGCTCTACCGGGAGGTGGCCCGCGCCACCGCGCGCTACGAGGCGGCGCGCCGGGAGACCGCGGCGCAGCGCACGGCCGTCAAGAGCGCCCGGCGGGCCCTGGGCAGGGGCCAGCGGCGGCTGGCGGCGCTGCGCACCCGGCTCGGCGGCATCGCGCGCAGCCAGTACCGGTACGGCGCCTGGTCCGCGGGCGCCCGTATGGCGCTCACCCGCACCCCGGACGCGCTGCTGGAGCAGCTCCGGGCGGAGCGCCAGGCCCGGCACGCCCTCGCCGGGCTACTGGCGTCGGCCCGGGGTGCCGAGCGCCGCCTGGAGCGCCAGCGGGCCCGTACCCGGGCCGAGCTGCGCCGTCTGGAGACCGGCACCCGGCTCAGGGCCGCCGCCAGAACCGCCGTGGAGCGGCGCCTCGCGCTCGCCCGCGAGGCCCGCGGCGCGGCGCCGGTCCGCGAGCCGAAGGGCGGGTGCCCGCACGGCGATCCGCCGAAGCGGCGGCCGAAGCCGGGCGCGGCGCGTGCGCCGCGCTGGACCGCGCCCGTCGCCCCGCGCGACTACGAGCTGTCCGCCGGGTACGCCTCGGCGGGCGCGCGCTGGTCGCAGGGCCACACCGGACAGGACTTCGCGGTCGAGTCGGGCACCCCGGTCCGGGCCGTCGGCGCGGGCCGGGTGTGGGCCACCGGCTGCGGCGACGGCTTCGGCAACCAGGTCGTCATCCGGCACCCCGACGGCTACTACACGCAGTACGCGCATCTGTCCGAGATCCAGACCGAGCGGGGCCGGAGGGTACGCGCGGGGGAGCGGATCGGGCTCTCCGGCGACACCGGCAACTCCACGGGCCCGCATCTGCACTTCGAGGCCCGGGTCACGCCGTACCTCGGCTCGGAGGTCGCCCCGGAGCCCTGGCTGCGCGAGCGCGGCGTCGAACTCTGAGCGGCGGCATGCGCGGGCCGCGCGGCTGGCATCGTTGTCGGCATCGTTGTCAGGGCCCTGGACAGCGGGTTCGCACGGTGTTGTCATGCCCGGGACGCGTGCTTCCCCTGTTGTGCCCCAGCGACTCCCACCGGAGGGATCGTGAGACACGCAACCGCCCGGCATCCGGCCGGTACCGCCGCACTCGCTCTCCTCGCCCTGCTCGCCCTGCTCCTCCCGGCCCTCGGGGCGGGCCCCTCGGCCGCCACCGCGGCGGAGCCCTCCGCCGACCGCCGCGCGGTCCACGGGCTGAAGGGCGAGTACTGGACCCAGTCGGCGTCCGGCGCCTTCGACTTCGACACCCTCAAGGCCACCGCCTTCGACCCCGCGCTCGACTTCGACGACCTGGAGCCGCGTCTGAGGGAGCGCACCGGCCAGGCCGACGACGTCAGCGTCCGCTGGACCGGGAGGCTCACCCCGGAGAAGTCCGGCGCGCACACCTTCCACATCACCGGGGACAACGGCTTCCGCCTCTGGATCGGCGGCGACCTCGTCATCGACCACTGGGTGGACGACTGGGACCGGGAGCAGACCTCCGACCCGGTCGACCTGAAGGCCGGCCAGGCGTACGACATCAAGGTCGAGTACTTCGAGCACTACGGCGGCTCGAACCTCCATCTGCGCTGGACCCCGCCGGGCGACGGCGCCGTGAAGACGGCCGTTCCGCAGTCCGCTTTCACCCTCCCCGACGGCTTCGACTACGACGGCGCCACCGGCGTCCGCGTCACCGCGTCCGGCCGCACCCTGCGGCTGGACTTCCCGCAGCGGCTCGCCGCGCCCGACCCGGCGCGGTTCCGCGACCACGTCCGCGCCGTGATCGGCGGCGCCGAGTGGCCGCTCGGCACCGTGCGCCGCGACCCGCGCGACGCGTCCCGGCTGCTGGTCCGGCTGCAGGAGCCGGTGGTCGGCCAGGGCGGCACGGCCGACGTGCGGTACGACGGCGAGGGCGGGCTGGCCGCCGCTGACGGGCGCCCCGTCGGCGCGTTCTGGACCGCCGGCGACAACGGCTCGACGCACCAGCTCACCACCCGCTGGGCGAAGGACGTCGGCCCGCGCAACGCGCACCCCGAGTACCCCCGCCCGCAGCTCAGGCGCGAGAAGTGGCGGAACCTCAACGGCACCTGGCAGTTCGCCGCGGCCAGGAAGGGCGAGGCGCCCCCGGTGGGCGCCGGACGGCGGCTGGGGGAGCGGATCCTGGTGCCGTACCCGGTCGAGTCGCGGCTCTCCGGGATCGAGCGGCACGAGGAGCGCATGTGGTACAAGCGGCACTTCACCGTGCCCGCCGACTGGAAGGTCCGCCCGGACGGCTCAGGCAAGCGGCTCCGCCTCCACTTCGACGCCGTCGACTGGCGGGCCACCGTCTACGTCAACGGGCAGCGCGTCGCGGCCCACAAGGGCGGCTACGACCGGTTCACCGCCGACGTCACGGACGCGCTGCGGCCGGGCCACCGGCAGGAGCTCGTCGTCGGCGTCCACGACCCCACCGACAAGCCGGACGGCGAGAACCCGCCCGTCGGCAAGCAGCGGCTCGACCCCGAGGGCATCTGGTACACCCCGTCCTCCGGGATCTGGCAGACCGTGTGGATGGAGCCGGTCGCCGCGGCGCACACGACGGATGTGCGGACCACGCCCGACATCCGGCGCGAGCACGTCACCGTCACCGCCCGCGGCGTCCCGGACGGCGTCCCGGTGACCGCCGTGGCGTACGACGGGAAGCGGGAGGTCGGCCGTGCCACGGGGAGGGGCGGCAACGCGTTCGAGGTGCCCGTACCCGACCCGCGGCTGTGGTCGCCGGACGACCCGCACCTCTACCGGCTGAAGGTGACGGTCGGCGCGGGACGGGCCGCCGACCGGGTGGAGAGCTACTTCGGCATGCGGGAGATCGGCGTCGAGACGGTGGACGGCCAGCGGCGCATGGTGCTCAACGGCGCGCCGGTGTTCTCCATGGCCACCCTCGACCAGGGCTTCTGGCCCGACGGGCTGCACACCGCGCCGACCGACGAGGCGCTCGCCTACGACCTGAAGGCGCACAAGAGGATGGGCTTCAACTCCGTGCGCAAGCACATCAAGGTCGAGCCCGACCGCTGGTTCTACTGGGCGGACCGGCTCGGACTGCTCGTGTGGCAGGACATGCCGTCCATGCGCTCCGACCGCACCCCCGACGCGGCGGCCCGCGCGCAGTACGAGCGCGAGATGAAGCGGATGATCCGGCAGCACGACAGCCACCCTTCGGTCATCATGTGGGTCACCTTCAACGAGGGCTGGGGGCAGTACGACCAGGCCCGTATCGCCGACTACGCCAAGGGCCTGGACCCCACCCGCCTGGTCAACAACATGAGCGGCCACAACTGCTGCGGGGCCGTGGACGGCGGCAACGGCGACATCTCCGACGCGCACGGCTACCCCAGCCCGCAACTGCCCGAGCCCGACGGGCGGCGCGCCCTGGTGAGCGGCGAGTACGGCGGACTCGGCCTGGCCGTTCCGGGGCACGCCTGGCCCGTACGGCACTCCTATGTGGGCGTGCGGAAGGAGCGGTTCACCGACGAGTACCTGGCGAAGCTGAAGGAGGTCGGGGCGCTCGCCTGCCGGGGCGGCACCGGCGCCGTGTACACCCAGATCTCCGATGTGGAGGGCGAGCTGAACGGTCTGCTGACGTACGACCGCAAGGTGCTGAAGGCCGACGCGGGGCGGCTGAAGCGGGCCCATGAGGCGCTGATCCGCGACGCGGGGAGGCCGTGTGCGCCGGGGTGATCCTTCCTGTCGCGGGAAAACCCGTTGCGTGCCCGCCGGGGCGAGGGATGATGGCGGGCGCACCGGACACTGACCCCGACCTCCGCAGGAGCCCCCGCATGCGCCGTCACTTCGGAATCCGCCCGCACCCCAGCCGGTCGAAGGTTCTGAAGGACACCGCCCCGTATGCACACACGCTCCACCACCCGCACGCTGAACATCGGGATCCTCGCGCACGTTGACGCGGGCAAGACCAGCCTCACCGAGCGGCTGCTCTACGACACGGGCGCCATCGACCGCCTCGGCAGCGTGGACAGCGGCGACACCCGCACCGACACCGGCGAGATCGAGCGGCGGCGCGGAATCACCATCCGCGCCGCCGTGGCCTCGTTCACCGTCGGCGGCACCCAGGTCAACCTGATCGACACACCCGGCCACGCGGACTTCGTCGCCGAGGTCGAGCGCACGCTCGGCGTGCTGGACGCCGCCGTGCTGGTGCTGTCCTCCGTGGAGGGCGTCCAGGCGCGGACCCGGGTGCTCATGAGGACGCTGCGGCGGCTGCGGCTGCCCACCCTGCTCTTCCTGAACAAGATCGACCGGCCGGGCGCACGGGACGCCGGGCTGCTCGCGGACATCCGCCGCAGGCTGGTGCCGCACCCGGTGCCGCTCACCCGGGTACGGGACGCGCTCGCGGCCCGTACCGTCGACGGCTCGGCGCACCCCGTCTGCCACGGTTCGGCGCTCAGCGGCGAGGGCGTCGGCCCGCTCGTCCAGGCCCTCATCCGGCTGTTCCCGGCCGCTGCCCCGCCCGACGGCGGCGCCGGTGCCGGTTCCCGCGCCACCGCGGCCGAGCCGCGCGGCACGGTGTTCGCGGTGCGCCCCGAGGGCGCGTATCTGCGGCTGTACGAGGGGGAGGTGGCCCCGCGGCAGCGCCTCACCTTCCTCCGCCGCGAGGCCGACGGCCGGACCCGGGGCTGCGCCGCTGCTCTCGTGCGAGGGGGTGTCCGGCGGATCGTGCGTGACCGGCATCGGGGCTGCGCTTGCCAGCCCTGCTCCCCCAAGCTCTTCGAGCAGGGGGTACCCCCAGGCGCAGACCTCCCAAGCGCAGAGCGAGACGTGCCCCGTAAGGGGCGCGGGGAACTGCGCGACCGGCTGTCGCGTGCCCGCAGACTGCGACGCACAGGCAGGGGCAGCCCCTGTCCAGCAAGATCCGCCGGACGCCCCCAAGCGCAGAAGCAGGTCCTCGCGGCCACGCTCGCGGCCGAGTACGGGATCGAGGCCGACTTCGCGCCCAGCCGCACCGTGTGTGTGGAGCGGCCGGTCGGCACCGGCGAGGCGTACGAGGAGATCCGGGGCCGGGACCACACCGGGCTGTGGGCGACGGTCGGGCTGCGGGTGGAGCCCGGGGAGCGGGGCTCGGGCCCGGTGTTCGGGTACGAGACCGAGCTGGGCGCCCTGCCGCGCGCCTTCCACCAGGCGATCGAGGACACGGTGTGCACGGCGCTGCGGGAGGGCCCGCACGGCTGGGCGGTCACGGACTGCCGGGTGACGCTGATCCGCTCCGGCTTCGCCTCGCCGGTCAGCACGGCCGGGGACTTCCGCGGGGTGACCTCGCGGGTGCTGGCGCGTGCGCTGGAGCGGGCGGGGACGCGGGTCCACGAGCCCTGCCACATGTTCGAGGCGCGGGTGCCGCTGGACGCGCTGGCGCCGGTCGCCTCCTGTCTGGCGGGGCTGGAGGCCGAGCTCGGGGACACCTCGGGCGGGGACGGGTCGTGGCTGCTCGCCGGCTCGATTCCGGCCCGCCGGGTGCCGGAGGCCGAGCGGCGGCTGCCCGGCCTGACCCGGGGGGAGGGGGAGTGGTGGTCCCAGGTGTCGGGGGAC
>NZ_JAAKZZ010000333.1 GCF_011045075.1 Streptomyces boncukensis | reverse complement strand
CCCTCCCTCCCCCCGCGATGCTCGCGGGGTCGGGAGGAGATCGCCGAGGCGGCGTCCTGCCCGGCCTGCTCAGCGGTCCTGCCGGTGTGCGGGCATCAGGGCGAGCAGGCTCTCCGGAATGGCGTCGCCGAAGGTTTCCTCCAGGTGTTCGGCTGTCTCGTCGGCGGCCTGGCTCATGCGGGTGAACATGGCCTGCTCGTGTGTGTCGAGCCCGGCCTCGACGTCGTCGGGGTGGGCGGCGATGGCGTTGGCGAGGTCGGCGCCGTCGCACATGGCCCAGTTGGCTCCCTCACCGTTAGGGGCCAGCAGGTGGGCAGCGTCGCCGATCAGGGTCACCCCGAGCGCCCGCTGCCACCTGTGCCCCTCAGGCAGGGCGCAGTGCGGGCGCAGGACCGGCGGGGTGTCGGTGTCGATGATCAGCGCGGTGAGCTCGGGCGCCCAGCCGTCGAACTCGGCCGCGACGCGGGTGGCGGCCGCCGCCGGATCGGAGAAGTCGACCTGGTCGAACCACTCCAGCGGCCTGGTCAGCGATACATAGGCGTGCAGGGTGTCGCCCCGTTCGCGGTGCGCTGTGATCGCCTTCTCCGGCGCGGGGGCGAACATCGAACCGCCGCCGACAGCCTTCGCGGCGGCAGGGTGCCGGGTGTCGGCGTCGTACAGGTAGGTCTCGACGAACGACGTGCCGGCGTATGCGGGCGTTGCCTTCGACAGCAGCGGGCGGATGCGCGACCAGGCGCCGTCCGCGCCGACGAGCAGGCTCGTGGTGACGCTGCTGCCGTCGGCGAAGGTCACCTCGTGGCGACCGTCGCCAAGGCTGTGGGCGGCCGTGACCCGGTGGCCCCAGCGGACGGTGCCCTCCGGCAGGGCGTCGAGCAGCATCCTCCGCAGTTCCGCCCGCTGCGCCTCCGGACGGCCGCCCCTGCCGTCGTCGGCCTTCTCGAACAGGACAGTGCTGTCCTGGCCCAGAGCGCGCATCGCCTGGCGGCCCTCCAGGACGATGGCGCGGAACTCGTCCATCAGGCCGGCCGCCTTGAGGGCGAGCTGCCCGTTGTAGTCGTGGATGTCGAGCATCCCGCCCTGCGCCCGTGCCTCGGGGGAGGTTTCCGCCTCGTAGACCTCGGCCGGTATGCCGTGGAGGTGGAGGACACGGGCCAGCGTGAGCCCGCCGAGCCCTGCGCCGATGATCGTGACGTGGTGCATGGTGCCCCTTCTCGCTCTCGCGGTCGGCAAGACCGCTCGCCGCTGTTGGTGCACTGTTCTAAAGTAGAACAATAATCCAAAGTGGTCCGCTGAACCAAATTGGTGCACCATTCCAAGTGTGTCATAGTCGAGGTATGGCAACCCGAGCGCGCCGGACACAGCGGCGTAACCAGGTGCTCTCCCGGGAGCACATCATCGACACGGCCATCGAGCTGCTGGATGCGGGTGGCGAGGGCGCACTGACCGTCCGGGCGTTGACCGAGCGCCTGGCCACGGGGTCCGGGGCGGTCTACTACCACGTGGGCACCCGGGACGAGCTGCTGGACACGGCGACGGAAACCGTCATCACCGCGGCACTGGCGACCAAGCCGGCGCAGGCTTCGGCCACGCCCGCAGAGGAGATCCGCGCCGTCGCACTGGCTCTGTTCGACGCGATCGCCGATCACCAGTGGCTCGCCACGCGGCTGACCCTCCAGATCATCCGCAACCCGGTCGGCCCGGTGACGGTAGGGGTCTTCGAGCGGATCGGCCGGCAGATGGGCGCCCTGGGCGTGCCGCAAGCCCGCTGGTTCGACGCGGCCTCGACGCTCGTGCACTACATCCTCGGAGCGGTCAGCCAGAACGCCCGCATCGAGGGGGACACCTCGGGGGTCGAACCCGCGGCGGACCGCGAGGAGTTCTTGGGCGCGACCTCGGCGGCGTGGCAGGAACTCAACCCCGAGGACTACCCGTTCATGCATGCCATCGTCGGCCAGATCACCGAGCACGACGACCGCGAGCAGTTCCTCACCGGCATCGCCATCGTCCTCGACGGCCTCACCCGGCTGCGGTGACCCGCCTGCGCCGCCCCTCCTCATCCGGCCGGCGCAGCCCCACGTGTTGGTTTCAGAAGGGAAACGCTTGTGCACGACGTAGTCGTCGCGGGCGCCGGCCCGGTCGGTCTGTTCCTGGCCAGCGAGCTGGCCCTGTCCGGCTGTTCCGTCCTCGTGCTCGAACGGGACCAGGAGCCCACCCCGCCCTTGAAGGCGCTTCCGCTCGGGCTGAGGGGCCTGAACGCCGGATCCGCCGAGACGTTCTACCGCCGCGGGCTGCTGGAAGCGACGGCGAAGGCTTCCGGCGTCGACGTGGAGAAGGTCGGCGCGGCCCCTGCGGCGGTCGAGGCGCCCGCCCCTCGTGAGCTGAGCCACTTCGCGGGCATGACCCTCGATGCGGCCGACATCGACACGGCCGCCCTCCCGTTCCGGCTGCCCGGTCCGGCGATGGAAGGCTTCATGACGAGCCTGGAAGCGGTCGCGGCGGTGCTGTCCGAGCGAGCTTCAGCGCTCGGCGTGGAGATCGTCCGGGGCGTTCCCGTCACCGCCGTGAGCCAGGAGGACGAGGGCGTTGTCGCCACGGCGGGCGGGCAGCAGTACCGGGCGCGCTGGCTGGTCGGATGCGACGGCGGGCGCAGTGCGGTACGCGAGCTCGCGGGCTTCGACTTCACCGGCACGGAACCGCTGTTCACCGGCTACGTCGCGCAGGTCGCCTTCGCCGACCCCGAGCAGCTGCCCCTCGGGTTCAACCTGACACCGAACGGCATGTACCTGCGCACGCCCCTCGAAGGGCACCTGGGCATGATGGACTTCGACGGCGGCACCTTCGACCGTTCCCAGCCGCTGACCCGCGACCACCTCCAGACGGTGCTGCGCCGTATCTCCGGCACCGACGTGACGCTGGACGAGGTCCGTCTCGCCTCCAGCTTCACCGACCGCGCCATGCAGACGACGACCTACCGCAAGGACCGCGTGCTGCTCGCCGGCGACGCCGCGCACATCCACTCGCCGCTGGGCGGCCAAGGGCTCAACCTCGGCATCGGCGACGCCATGAACCTCGGCTGGAAGCTCGCCGCCACCGTGCACGGCCGCGCCCCCGAGGGCCTGCTGGACAGCTACACCAGCGAGCGACACCCCGTCGGCGCCGCGGTGCTCGACTGGTCGCGGGCCCAGGTGGCGACCATGAAGCCGGGCCCCGACGCCCCCGCGCTGCGCCGGCTGGTCCGCGACCTGATGAGCACCCCCGACGGCGCGACCCACGTGTACCGCCGGACATCGGGCCTGTTCCACCACTACGACCTGGGCAGTGAGCACCCGCTCGTCGGCCGCAGCGCCCCGGACTTCCGCTTCGACGACGGCACCCGCCTCGGTGACCTGATGCACCAAGGCCAGGGCGTCGCGCTCGACTTCACCGCCGACGGCGCGCTGCGGGGTGCAGCCGGGGGATGGGCGGGCCGGCTCCGGTACGCATCCGGTTCGGTGCGCGACGGCCTCGGGCTGGCGGCCGTACTGGTCCGACCTGACGGCGTCGTCGCCTGGGCGAGCGACACCCCCGATCGCGATGCGTTCGAACAGGCCGCCGCCCAGTGGTTCGCCACCCCGGAGAGCTAGAGCAAGCGGCTACCGGCAGGGGACACAGCCATGTCCTCGCCCCCGGCCTGGGTGAGGAACACGCCGACCTCAAGCACCGCGTGACGCCCGACTACCAAAGGACAGCGCCCATGAACAGCGCCACCAACAGCCCCTCCAGCCCCGAAGGTTCGGACCCGAACCCAGACGCATGGGTGCGCACCTGGGGCGCCTCCCCGCAGGCACCGGACAACTCCGTCAGCTCCATCGAACCCTTCGAGAACGCGACGCTGCGGCAAGTCGTCCGCGTCACCGGCGGCGGACACCGCATCCGCATCCGCCTCAGCAACGAGTACGGAACCGCACCGCTGACCATCGGCGCCGCCCGTGTCGCCACCGCGGACACCGACGGCGAGATCCGGAACGGGAGCGATCAAGAGGTGACCTTCAGCGGCCGGCCGACGGCCACCGTGCCGGCGGGTGCGCCGATCCTCAGCGATCCCGTCGACCTGCCGACCGCGGCGCTGTCGCGGCTGACCATCAGCCTCTATCTGCCTGGCCGCGTCGACACCGCAACCTGCCACGGGACCTTCCACGCGCTCGGCTGGCTCATCTCCGGCGACGCGACCGCGCTCGCGTCGCTGCCCACGGACGCCACCCCCTTGCCGGCGCAAGCCCTGATCACGGCCGTGGAAGTGCAGCCCGGCACCCCGACCAAGTCCATCGCCGTCGTCGGCGACTCCCGCGTCGACGGCATCGGTTCCACCCCCGGCGCAGATCGACGCTGGACGGACCTGCTCGCCCGGCGCCTCGCAGAGCGCGGCGGACAGGCGCGCTGCGTGGTCAACCAGGGCATCGGCGGCAACCGTATGCTCACCGACGGCATCGGCACCGCCGCCCTCGCCCGCTTCGACCGCGACATCCTCGCCACGCCGGGGCTCGGCCATGTGGTGATCGCCGTGGGCAACGACCTCGTCTTCTCCTTCGCCCCGCGGACCGGGGAGAGCGCCGGGTTCCTCGACATGTTCCCCGGTGCGCCAGTCGGCGTGGACGACATCATCGCCGCCCACCTCCAGCTGGCGGCTCGGGCCCGCGCGCACGGCGCGAAGGCGTATGCCGCGACCATCGCTCCCTACGGCGGCTCGGAGATGTACACATCCGAGGGAGAGAAGGCGCGCGAGCAGGTCAACGCATGGATCCGCACGAGCGGCGCCTTCGACGGCGTACTGGACTTCGACGCCGTCTGGTGCGACCCTGCCGATCCCAGCCGCATCCGCAGCGACCTGCACATGGGCGACAACCTCCACGGCAGCGACGCGGGCTATGCCGCTCTCGCGGAATCCATCGACCTCTCCCTCTTCGACTGATCCTGCCCGAGGCGGCTGCCGGCGGACCCTCCCGGGACACGGAGCAGGGTCCACCCGGCAGGGCAGACGGAGGGAGATCATCTCCCGGAATTCTCCCAATGGGCCCTGGAATGCCAGCAAGGGGCGGCTTCCCACGCTGGGAAACCGCCCCTGACCTGCAATTTTCCTGTCGGGACGGCGGGATTTGAACCCACGACCCCTTGACCCCCAGTCAAGTGCGCTACCAAACTGCGCCACGTCCCGGTGCCCGTCCGGCTCGGGCCTTCCCCGCGCCGCTCGCGCACAAAGAACAATACAGCACTTCAGGGGGTGCTTGCGCACCCCTCTCCGCTGCTGGCGGGGTCGGCCCCGACAGCCAGGATTTAAGTGCCGGTATGCGAGGTTTTCTGGCGAGGTGGGCCTCCCGGAGTTCTCGATGGCGGGTCAGCGTTCCCTCTCGGCGTGTACCGGCGGCAGGAACTCGCGTACGAGGGTGCGGTGCCACCAGTCGCCCGTGGCGCGGTGCTCGGCGCGCGTGGTGAAGCGGTAGCGGTAGAGCAGCGCCCGCACATGCGCGGGCGGGGTGTCGGGGAAGGGGTTGGTCCGCAGCAGCCGGAGTGTGCGGGGGTCGTTCTCCAGCAGCCGCGCGACCAGCGGCTCGAACCAGCCGCGCGTGTACGCGGGCGACAGCGCGGCGAACCACATCAGCCAGTCGAGGCGGAGGTGGTAGGGGGCGAACTGGCGCGGCAGCCGTCCCACGTCACCGGGCTTGCCCCGGAACTCGTACTCGCGCCACACCGTCCGCGGCGTGATCCGCGCCTCGTCCGTCCCCTCCAGGACGATCTCCTGGCGGACGCGGGTCACGCTGCCGAAGGCCCCGTAGGTGTTGACCAGATGGAGAGGGGTGAAGGAGCGGTTCATCTGCTGACGGCTGCTGACCATGTTCCGTACCGGCCAGTAGCTGAGCGTGGCGACCAGCGCCGTCACTCCGCACACCAGGATGGCGAACCAGAGTGGCGTCGGCCCGTAGGAGGGGGTCCCGGCCAGCGGCGAGGGGTCCACCGCGGCGAGGGCGATGACGATGGTCAGCCAGTTGAGCCAGGAGAAGTTCCCCGACAGCACGAGCCACAGCTGGGTGATGATCAGGATTCCGGCCGCGACGGTCGCGATCGGCTGCGGCAGGAACAGGCCGAAAGGCACGACGAGCTGCGCCACGTGGTTGGCCCCCGCCTCGACACGGTGCAGCGGTGCGGGGAGGTGATGGAAGTACCAGCTCAGCGGGCCGGGCATCGGCTGGGTCTCGTGGTGGTAGTACAGGCAGGTGAGATCCCTCCAGCACGGGTCGCCACGCCATTTGATCAGTCCCGCGCCGAATTCCACGCGGAACACCAGCCACCTCAGCAGCCACAGCACCAGCACGGGCGGGGCGATGTCCCCGTTCCCCAGGAAGACCGCCAGGAAGCCGGTCTCCAGCAGCAGCGACTCCCAGCCGAAGGAGTACCAGGTCTGGCCCACGTTCACGAGTGAGAGGTAGAGCAGCCACAGCAGTGCCCACAGCGCCATGGACGCCGCGAGCGGCACCGCGTCCGCCGCCCCGGCCAGCACCGCCGCCGCAAGCGCCGCCCCCGCCCAGGCGCAGCCCATGACGAAGCGGTCGGAGCTGCGCCAGTGGAAGATGCTCGGTGTCGCACGGAACGGGACGCGCCGTACGAAGGTACGGACCGGCAGCAGGCCGTGCGCCCCCAGCAGCGCGCGGAACTGGAGCGCGGCCGAGACGAACGCGACGAGGTACACGCAGGCCAGCGCGCGCTGGAGCACCAGCCTGGTGAGCCCGTAGCCGGGCGCGGAGAACCAGGGCGTGAACCAGTCCATGGCGGCCATGGGTACCACCCTGGCGGTCCCGTCACTCGTGCGGACCGTGAGTGGAGCCGCACAGAGCCCGGTGCCCGGTACCCGGGGCCCGGTGCCCGGTGCCTGGGGCCTGGAGGCAGTGGGCGGGGGCGTGGTCGATCATGGACGGATGAGCGATGGCGGTACTGATGGTTACGTACGGGTGCGCGGCGCCCGCGAGCACAATCTGCGGGGCGTCGACGTGGACATTCCACGGGACGCGTTCGTCGTCTTCACCGGAGTCTCGGGCTCCGGGAAGTCCTCGCTCGCCTTCGGAACGCTGTACGCGGAGGCCCAGCGCCGCTACTTCGAGTCGGTCGCCCCGTATGCGCGGCGACTCATCCACCAGGTCGGTGCGCCCCTGGTCCGGGAGGTCGCCGGGCTGCCGCCCGCCGTGGCCCTGGAGCAGCGCCGCTCCGCGCCCACCGGCCGCTCCTCGGTCGGCACGGTCACCACCCTGTCGAACTCACTGCGCATGCTCTTCTCCCGGGCCGGGCGCTATCCGGCAGGGGCCGAGCGCCTCGACTCCGACGCCTTCTCGCCCAACACCGCGGCCGGCGCCTGTCCCGAGTGCCACGGCCTGGGCACCGTCCACCGGGTGACCGAGGACTCGCTCGTTCCCGACCCCTCGCTCACCATCCGGGAGGGCGCCATCGCGGCCTGGCCGGGTGCCTGGCTGGGCAAGAACCTCCGCGACATCGCCGCCACCCTCGGCTACGACATCGACCGGCCCTGGCGCGAGCTGCCGCGCGAGGACCGCGAGTGGCTGCTGTTCACCGACGAGCAGCCGGTGGTGACCGTCCACCCGGTGCGCGACGCCGGGCGCATCCACCGGCCGTACCAGGGCACCTACCAGAGCGCGAAGCGCTACGTCCTGCACACCTTCTCGGACACCAAGAGCGCCACCCTGCGCGAGCGCGTGCGGCGCTCTCTGGTGAGCGCGGACTGCCCCGGCTGCGGCGGGCGCCGGCTGCGGCCGGAGGCGCTCGCGGTGACGTTCGCGGGATGGGACATCGCCCAACTGGCGGCGCTCCCACTGGAGCGGCTGGCCGAGGTGCTGGGGCCCAGCACGGACGCCCCGGAGAACGCCGCCGCCGCCCTCGCCCGCGATGTCGTCTCCCGTATCGAGGTGCTGACCGAGCTCGGCCTCGGCTATCTGAGCGCCGACCGGCCCACCCCCAGCCTCTCCGCCGGCGAGCTCCAGCGGCTGCGGCTGGCGACGCAGCTCAGATCGGGGCTCTTCGGAGTGGTGTACGTGCTCGACGAGCCCTCCGCCGGGCTGCACCCGGCGGACACCGAGGCGCTGCTCACGGTCCTCGGCCGACTGCGTGCCGCCGGGAACTCTCTCTTCGTCGTCGAGCACGACATGTCGCTCGTCCGCCGCTCCGACTGGGTCGTGGACGTCGGTCCGGGCGCGGGCGAGCACGGGGGAGAGGTGCTCTACAGCGGTCCCGTACCGGGCCTGGCCGGAACCGAGGCGTCCGTCACCCGCCGCTATCTGTTCGACGGGCACGGCCCGGCGGGGGCGGCGCGGCGCCCGGAACGTTCGCCGCGCCGGCCGAGCGGATGGCTGTCCCTGTCCGGCGTCACCCGGCACAACCTCCGCGGCCTGGACGCGGACGTCCCCCTCGGCGTCTTCACGGCCGTCACGGGGGTCTCGGGCTCCGGGAAGTCGACGCTGGTCAGCCAGGTCCTCGCCGGGCTGGTCGCGGAGCGGACCGGGGG
>NZ_JAAKZZ010000332.1 GCF_011045075.1 Streptomyces boncukensis | reverse complement strand
CAGCGGGCCGGGAGAACACAGGAGTCCATCCGGCGCCCACGCGGCCACCGCGAAACCCATCCACATCAGTCAGTCCAGCAGCCCTTCACGGGGCTGCCCTGGAACCGCCTACTCACGAATTAGGAGAACGCCGCCCGCATCGCGGAGACCGTCGCGGAGCGGGCCGGACGGGTGCGCGCCGGGATCCTGCTGCTCGTCGGGGAGCCCCGCACCCGCCGTTCGGTGCACGACCGGCTGCCGGACTGGCTGAGCGCCCGCGCCGTCGAGACGGACAGCGGCGGGCGCGCCCCGGGCTCGGAGAGCGCCCGGCTCGACGGCGAGATCGGCGCGGCGCTGGACCGCAGCGCCCGGGTGCGGGCGGAGGAGGCGGTCGAGCGCTTCCGCGCCGGGCGAGCTCCCGCAGGGGGCCGGATCGACGCCGTGGACAGCCTGCCGCTGCTCGTGGAGGCCGCCCGGGAGCACCGCATCGACACTCTGCTGGTGCGCACCCGGGGAGCCGATGTGCGGCGCGAGGTGTGGGTGGGCCCGGAGCCCGACCAGCTCGCGGTACGGCGCACCGAGGTGCGGTATCTGGGCGAGGCGCAGCCCACAGCGGCGGAGGCCGCCGACGCGCTGCTGCGCTCGGCGCTCGCGTCCGGGGCCGAGGTGGCACCCCTCCCGGCGGCGGCCGCCGGGCCCTCCGGCGACCCGCGTGACGTGCCGGTCGGCGGGCTCGGCGCGCTGCTGCGCTGGCCGTACGAGGACGGGCTGCCCGGCGGGGGGCTGCGGCCCGCGACCTGACGCCGCGCGGTTCAGCGCGCGCTCGCCGGCCGCGCCCCCCGCGCTCTTCGAACAGGGGACCCCCGTCCCACCCGCGCCCTGCGGCGAGCAGCAAGGGGCGGTCCCGACCCAGCAAGATCCGCCGGTGCCCGGAACCGGTTGCGCAAAGCAGTCCGGGCGCGCGCGCCTGCCGGCGCGGGGAAGGAGGGTGAGGCGTGTGCGGTCGGTCGCGGGCGCGGTCCGCGCGGAGGCGGAGACGGTCGCGCGGGCGGTGCTGCGGGCGTGCCGGGGGCCGTCCCAGGAGCGGGACCTGCTGGTCCAGTCGCTCAAGGCCGCCCTCGCCGCCCTGATCGCCTGGGTGGTGGCGCGGCTGTGGGTGGACGCGGCGCTGGCGCTGATGGCGCCGTGGGTGGCGGTGGTGCTGGTGCAGTCCACCGTCTACCAGTCGCTCGCCCACGGGATGCGGCAGAGCGTCGCGATCGCGCTGGGCACCGTGCTGGCCACGGCGGCGGCGCTGTCGCTGGGCCACACGGAGGGGGCGATAGCGCTGGTGCTGCCGGTCACCCTGCTGCTGAGCAACTGGCCGCGGTTCGGTGCCCAGGGCGTCTACGGCACGACGGCGGCCCTGTTCACCCTGGCCTCGGGAGCGGTGTCGGTGCGGGACGCGGGCGTGCGGGTGGCGCTGGCCCTGCTCGGCGCGGTGATCGGCATCGCCGTCAACGCGGTCGTCCTGCCGCCGGTCTACCTGCGCAGCACGCGGGAGGCGGTGCAGGCCGTGCTGCGGGAGGTGGAGGAGATCCTCGGCGATGTCACGGACGGGCTGGACGAACCGCTGGACTACCAGCGGGCTCTCGCCTGGTACGAGCGCGCCCAGAGGCTGTCGCACCTGGTGCGGAGCGCGCGCTCGGCCATCGAGTGGAGCCGCGAGAGCCGCCTGCTGCACCTGAGGCACCGCAAGCGGGCCGAGGTGGCGCGGCTGGCGCCCGCCTACGATGCCACGCTGTACACCCTGGAGCAGGTCACCGCCCATGTCTCGGACTTGACGCGCACGTTCCTGGAGGCGGTCGACGAGGACGACACCAGCCCCTGGCCGGACCCCGGGGTGACCGGCCCGTACGCGGAGTTCCTCGGCCAGGTGCGCGGCGCGCTCGGGGCGTACCGCAGGGTGCTCACCGGCGGGGACGCCTCCGCCGCGCGCGAGGAGCTGCACCGGCGCATGCGGCGGGTGGAGCGCACACACGACGAGCTGAGCTCCGAGCTGCCGAGGTGGACCTCGGGCGACCCCGAGGCCCTCGCCGTGTTCGGCTCGCTGCTGATGGACGCCCGCCGGATCACCGCCCGGCTGCTCGCCGACGGTGCCGCGCCCGGATGACGGCGCGGGGCCCGGGGACCGGACCGGGCCCGGTGCCGCGACCGGGTCAGCGCAGCAGCCGGGGGCGGTCCCAGTGGCGGTGCGCGGCGACCGCCGCGAGGAAGGCGGAGGTGAACTCCCCGCTCGCCCGGCCGGTCGCGGTGTCCGTCACCACACCGCGGTCGCTGACCGTACCGCCGCCCTCGACGGCGGTGCCCAGGCCGTGCGGCTCCAGGGTGGCCAGCGCGCCCACCCCCGAACCCAGCGCGCCGATGGCCTTGCCGTGGCGGTAGGCGTCCCGGACGAAGCGGATCGCCGCGTCGTCCGCCGCCCACTCCAGCGCGTTGGCGGGCCCGCCGGGCAGGACGACCGCGTCGTACTGCACCGAGGAGACGGTGGGCAGCGCGCGGTCCACCGGATGCCCTTGGCCGTCGTCGCCGTCGACCTGGCCGTCGTGCGGGGCCAGCGACTCGGCCACGGCCCCCTCCGCGGCGAGCGCCTCGTGTACGTCCCTGACCTGGCGGGTGTCGACGCCGTCGGTCACCAGGACGGCGATCTGGCGGGTGCGCACGGAGCCGGGACCGCGCAGGGACTCCAGGCTCAGCGCCGGGGAGAGGACGTCGGGCCTGCGGTCCGCTCCGATCTCCGGGGCGACGACGCCGATGCCCTCGGCCACCGCGGCGGCCAGCCCGTGGTCGACGTGGTTCAGCTCCTCCACGGTGCGCTCGCGCACGCTCATGGCGCCGACCTTCCCGAGCTCGAAGCGGAAGGCGTCGACGATGTGCCGCCGCTCCCAGTCGCTCATGCTGTGCCAGAACAGGGACGCCTGGGTGTAGTGGTCCTGGAAGCTGGGGCTGCGGCGGCGGATCTTCGCGCCCTCCACCCGCTCGGCGCGGTGTGTGAAGGCCGCGGTGTCCCCGGGGCCCGCGATCGCGGGGCAGCCGCCGCCGAGCGAGTTGGGGCTGTAGGCGGTGCCCGTGTGGATGTCCGGCTGGTGGTAGCCGTCGCGCTGGTTGGTCCGGACCGGGGCGACGGGGCGGTTGACCGGGAGCCTGCCGAAGTTGGGGCCGCCCAGCCGGATGAGCTGGGTGTCCAGATAGGAGAAGAGCCGGGCCTGGAGCAGCGGGTCGTTGGTGACGTCGATACCGGGCACGAGGTTCGCCACATGGAAGGCCGCCTGCTCGGTCTCGGCGAAGAACTCGTCCGGGTTGCGGTCCAGGACGAGGCGGCCGATGGGCCGTACCGGCACCCGCTCCTCGGGGACGATCTTCGTGGGGTCCAGCAGGTCGACGTCGAAGGCGAACTCGTCCCGCTCGTCGATGAGCTGCACCCCGAGCTCGTACTCGGGGTACGCGCCGGACTCGATCGCCTGCCACAGGTCCCGCCGGTTGAAGTCCGGGTCGCGGCCCTGCAGCTCCTGCGCCTCGTCCCACACCAGGGAGTGCACACCGAGCAGCGGCTTCCAGTGGAACTTGACGAAGGTGCCCCCGCCCCGGTCGTCCACGAACCGGAACGTGTGCACCCCGAAGCCCTGCATCATGCGGTAGCTGCGCGGGATCGCCCGGTCCGACATCAGCCACATCATCATGTGCAGGGTCTCGGGCTGCAGCGAGACGAAGTCCCACAGAGTGTCGTGCGCGGAGGCCCCGGTGGGGATCTCGTTGTGCGGCTCGGGCTTCAGCGCGTGCACGAAGTCCGGGAACTTGATGCCGTCCTGGATGAAGAAGACCGGCATGTTGTTGCCGACCAGGTCGAAGTTGCCCTCGGAGGTGTAGAACTTGGCGGCGAACCCGCGCACGTCGCGCACCGTGTCCGCCGAGCCGCGCGGCCCCTGCACCGTGGAGAAGCGTACGAAGACCGGCGTGCGCACGGTCGGGGCCTGGAGGAACGCCGCGCGGGTGAAGGACGCGCAGGACTCGTAGGGCTCGAAGTAGCCGTACGCGCCGGCGCCCCGCGCGTGCACCACCCGTTCGGGGATCCGCTCGTGGTCGAAGCGGGTGAGCTTCTCGCGGAAGTGGAAGTCCTCCATCAGTGTGGGGCCGCGCTCCCCCGCCGCCAGGGCGTCGTCGGTGTGGTCGACCACCACCCCCTGGTCCGTGGTCAGCGGCCCTCCGGCCGGATCGTCCGCCAGGTGCGCCGCGCGCTGCCGCTGCTTGCTGTCCTCGGGCATGGCCCGCGTCCTTCCTCTGCCGTGGGCAGGCTTCTGTGCTGGTAGGCGTTCCGGGCCGGCCGACCCGGGGCCGGCAGACCCGAGGCGGGCGGGTTGCCGCGGACCGGCCGCTCAAACCCGCGCCGTCGGGCGCCGGCCGGGCCGGACCGGAGAGGTTTCCGGGTCCGGCGGACGGGTACCGCGGCGGCCCGGAACACCGCACGCACCGCATCCGACGGACAGCGCCGAGGAGGCAGCATGAAGGCCGTGACGTGGCACGGAGTGGGAGACATCCGCCTGGACGACGTGCCGGAACCCAGGATCCAGGACCCGTACGACGCCGTCGTGCGCATCACCACGTCCGCCATCTGCGGCACCGACCTGCACTTCGTGCGCGGGAGCGTGCCGGACATGGCGGAGGGCCGCATCCTCGGGCACGAGGCCGTCGGGATCATCGAGGAGACCGGGCCGCAGGTGCGCAACTTCCGGGCGGGAGACCGGGTGGTGATCCCCTCCACGGTCGCCTGCGGGGTGTGCTGCTACTGCCGGGCCGGGTACTACGCCCAGTGCGACCACGCCCATCCGCACGGCCGGCGGGCGGGCTCGACGTTCTTCGGCGGACCGGAGTCCGCCGGCGGCCTCGACGGGCTGCAGGCCGAGTACGCGCGGGTGCCGTACGCACACGTCGGGCTCGTGCCGCTGCCCGACACGGTGGACGACGCGCAGGCCGTCCTGCTCTCCGACGTCTTCCCCACCGCCTGGTTCGGCGCCCGGCTCGCCGAGGTCTCCAGCGGCGACACGGTGGCTGTCCTGGGCGCCGGGCCGGTCGGCCAGAGCGCCGTCGCCGCGGCGCGGCTGCAGGGGGCGGGCCGGATCATCGTCGTGGACGGGGCGGGCGACCGGCTGGAGCTGGCGCGGTCCCAGCACGCGGAGACGGTCGACTTCAACGCCGAGGACCCGGTCAGGGCCGTCGTGGACCTCACCGGCGGCATCGGCGCCGACCGCGTGATCGAGGCGGTCGGCGTGGACGCCGAACTCCCGGCCCACGGGCCCGCAGCGGCGCGCACCGGGGCGTGGGCGGCCCGGTTCGCCGAGGAACGCGACCGGATCGCCGTGCAGAGGCCGGCGGACGACGGCGCCTGGCTGCCCGGCGACGCGCCCAGCCTGGCGGCGCGCTGGGCGGTGTCGATGGCCGCCAAGGCGGGCTCCGTCGGGGTCGTCGGCGTCTACCCGCCGCACGCCGACGCCTTCCCGGTCGGTGAGGCGATGCAGAAGAACCTCACCCTGCAGCTGGGCAACTGCAACCACCGGCGCTACATCCCCCGCCTGGTCTCCCTGGTGTCCTCCGGCGCCCTGGACCCCTCGCCGCTGGTCACCCGCTGGTCCCCGATCGAGGACGCGGTCAGCGCGTACGAGTCGTTCGACCGCCGCGAACACCGGTGGTCCAAGGTCGCCCTGACGGTCAGCCCCGCGGGCGCGGTCAGCCCCGGCGAGGGCGCGGGGGCCGGCACCGGCGCCGGTACGACCGCGGGCAGCGGCGTCCAGCAGCTCTGAGGAGGCACCCGGTGGCAGACCGGAATTCATACGAACTCGACGCGCTGTGGGCCGAGTTCCACCGGGCCGTGAACATGACCTCCCGGGAGCTGGACGCCTGGCTGCGGACGAGCGCCGCGCAGGAGACCAGCGAGGAGGTGCCGGAGCACGCGGGCCCGGAGGCCGGACGGCACGTCCTGGCCATCCTGCAGAAGCGGCGCACGGACCTGACCGACGAGGACGTCCGGGTGATGGCCCGGGTCGTGGACACGGTCGCCGCAGAGCGCAGGACGGACGCGTCCGAGCCCGGCGGAACGGCCTGGCGGCACCGGATGATGACGCTGGGCCACGACCCGCTGAAGACAGCGTGATCAGCATGACGCGGGAAGGACCGGGAGCAGCAGATGCCACAGGACAACGAGGCCGGGGTCGCCGTCGACACGCTGTCGGCCGACCCGGAGGACGACGCCGTCGCGGACGCCCTCGAACGCGCCGCCGGCGTGATCGAGACCAACGGCTACCACAAGGGATACCTCTACGACGAAGCGCAGGCGGACGAGGGGACCCGACGTGAGGCGTGCCGGGTCTGCGCCGTCGGCTCCCTCGGCATCGCCGTCTACGGCAGGCCCACCATCGGCGCCGAGTCGGACCACCGGCAGATCGTCCTCGCGTACGCCGCGCAGCGCGCCCTGCTGCGCCATCTGCGGCAGCGGGAGAACGGCCGGGTCGACAGCGTCGAGGCGTGGAACGACGAGGAGGCGCGCACCGCGGACGACGTCACGGCCGCCCTCCGGGGCGCCGCGCACCGGCTCCGCGGAGCCGCGGAGTGAGGCCGTGGACGCGCAGCCGCGGACGGCACCGCAGGCGCGGGGCCGGGAGCCGGCCGCCGCGCCGCCCGGAAGCGCCGCGCACGGTGGACGCCATGCGCAGGCGGCTGGTGGAGCAGCAGCGGCAGTTGGAGGAGTTCCGGGCCCTCGCCCGGCGTGCGGAGGAGTGCGCGGCGCGCGCGAGCGAGGCCGAGCGCCGTCTGGCCGAGCAGCGCGCCGCGTGCGCGGAACAGCGGGCTGAGCTCCTCGCGCTGCGCTCCTTCAAGGCCAACAGGGAGAAGATGAGCGACCTGTCGGCCCACCCGGCGTGGGCGTCGGGCGGGTCGGCGCCGGAGCACACCCTCCAGCTCCGGCTGCCGCTGGAGCGGCGGTTCGAGTCGGGCGACGTGCTCCGCGCCGGTGTGTCGCCGCTCGCCCGCGGCGCGCCCCCCGCCCGGGACGCCAGCCGCCGGGCCCCGGGCCCGCGCGGGGCTCCGCCCGACGGCGCCGTGCCGTAGGACCGGCGCTGCCGTCCCGGCGGCGCCCCGCGTCAGCCCGGCAGCACCGTCAGCCCGGCAGCACCGTCAGCCCGGCAGCACCGTCAGCTCGCGGGCGGTCAGGTTGAGGCGCTCGCCGCCCTGGTCGGTGACCACGACGATGTCCTCGATCCGGGCGCCGAAGCGGTCGGGCAGATAGATGCCGGGCTCGATCGAGAAGGCCATCCCCGGTTCGAGCGGCAGCTCGCTGCCCGCGACGATGTACGGCTCCTCGTGGGAGGACAGGCCGATGCCGTGCCCGGTGCGGTGGATGAAGTGCGCGCCGTAGCCCGCGCCGGCGATGGCGTCCCGGCCCACGGCGTCCAGGCGCGACGCGGTGACGCCGGGGCGCACGGCGTCGGTCTGGGCCGCCTGGGCGCGCTCCAGGACCGCGTACAGCTCGCGGAACTCCCCGGGCGGCTCGCCCACGCTGTAGGTGCGGGTGGAGTCCGAGCAGTAGCCGTCGGGCGTGGTGCCGCCGATGTCGACGACGACGGGGTCCCCGGCGCGTACGACCCGCTCGCTCAGCTCGTGGTGCGGGCTCGCGCTGTTCGGCCCCGAGCCGACGATGACGAAGTCGACGGTGGCGTGCCCCGCCTCCACGATGGCGTCCGCGATGTCGCGGCCGACCTCGCGCTCGGTGCGGCCCGGCCGCAGCCACTCGCCCATGCGCCGGTGGACGCGGTCGATCGCCGCCCCGGCCCGGCGCAGCGCCTCGACCTCGGCGGGCGACTTGCGCATCCGCAGCTCGCGCAGCACGTCCGAGGCGAGGACCTGCTCGACGCCGGGCAGCGCTGTGCGGAAGGCGAGGAGCTTCTCGGCCCACATGTGGTTGTCGACGGCGACGCGGCCGGTGCGCGCGGGCAGCCGGCCCGCGACGAGGGCGTAGGGGTCGTCGGTCTCGTCCCAGCCGGTGATCTCAAGGTCCAGCCCGCCGGCCGCCGAGGCCCGCGCGGCGGGCTCCTCCAGCGCCGGCACGACGAGGAAGGGATCCGCGCCGGCCGGCACCACGAGGCAGGTGAGCCGCTCCAGCGGGAGCGCGTGATAGGCGGTCAGATACCGCAGGTCCGCGCCCGGGGAGACCAGCAGCGCGTCGATCCCCGCCGCTGCGGTCGCCTCGCGGGCGCGCGCGAGGCGCAGGGCGACCTCGTCGGCGAGGGCGGAAGAAGGTTCGGAGTGCTCGGACATGGACGCCACGGTAGCGTCCGCGGCCCGCACCGGCCGATCCCCCTCGCGGCCCGCCCTCGCTGTCGCATCGCGGGGTACGGGTCGCCCGGGCCCGGCCCTAGGAGTTGTCTTCAAATGTCACGTCCACATCAGGAGCGAGGCGAGGGCGACGGCTCCCTGGTAGGACTCGGCGGTCTTGTCGTAGCGGGTCGCGATGCCGCGCCACTGCTTGAGGCGGTTGAAG
>NZ_JAAKZZ010000331.1 GCF_011045075.1 Streptomyces boncukensis | reverse complement strand
CCCCCCGCTCTCCCCCGAGGAGGCCGCGCGTGCGGCCCACCGCGCGGGACTGCCGCTGGACGGCGAACGGCACGCGCCGGTCGCCGCCGTCGCCCGCACCGTCCACGAGGTGCTCAGCCGGCTGCGCGACCTCGACTACGGCGACACCCCGCCCGCGCTCTCCGGCACCCCCGAAGGCCGGTGACCTGTGCACCCCTACGAGCTGACGCTGGCCCAGGCGTCCCGCGCCCTCGACGCCCGCGAGCTGTCCCCCGTGGAGCTGACCGACTCGGTCCTCGCCCGCGCCGAGGCCACCCACGACGAGCTCAACGCCTATGTGACCCGCACCGCCGAGCAGGCCAGGCGGCAGGCCGCCGAGGCCGCACGGGAGATCGCCGCCGGGCGGCGCAGGGGCCCGCTGCACGGCATCCCCATGGCGCTCAAGGACCTCATCGACACCGCGGGCATCCCCACCACCGCGGGCTCCGCCGTGTATGCGGACCGCGTCCCGGGCGAGGACAGCGCGGTGGCCGCCCGGCTGGCCGCGGCCGGCGCGGTGCTGGTGGGCAAGACGCACACCCACGAGCTGGCCTACGGCCTGACCACCCCGCAGACCCGGAACCCCCGGGCGCCAGGGCGGGTGGTGGGCGGCTCCAGCGGCGGCTCTGCGGCGGCGGTGGCGGACGGGGGAGCCGTCTTCGCGCTGGGCACCGACACCGGCGGGTCCGTCCGCGTCCCGGCCGCCCTGACCGGCACGGTCGGCCTCAAGCCGACCTACGGCCTGGTGCCGGTGGCCGGCGTGATGCCGCTGTCCTGGTCCCTCGACCACGTCGGCCCGATCACCCGTACGGCCGAGGACGCCGGGCTGGTGCTCGACGCGCTGACGGACCGCCGCGCCCAGGGGGCGCCGCCGGGCGCCGACGACGCGCCGGCCGGGCTGCGGATCGGCGTGCCGGCGAACTACTTCTTCGACCGCGTCGACCCCCAGGTGGCGGCGGTCGTACGGGCCGCCCTCGCACGGCTCGCGGCGCGCGGCGCGAAGCTCGTCGACGTCGGGATCCCGATGGCCGACACCGTGCACGCCGCCCACTGGGGCGTGATGGTGCCCGAGGCCACCGCGTACCACGAGCAGGGGCTGCGCCGCACCCCCGAGCTGTACGGGGACGATGTGCGGGGGCTGCTGGAGGCGGGCGCGCTCGTCCCGGCCGTCGACTATCTGCGCGCGCAGCGCGCCCGCACCCTGATGCGCCAGGCGTGGCACACGCTGCTGGAAGAGGTGGACGTGGTGGCCGCGCCGACCGTGCCCGCGCCCGCGGCGGCGGCCGGTCAGGAGAGGTTCACCTGGGACGACGGCAGCACGGAGGCCGTCGCCAACGCGTATGTACGGCTCTGCGCGCCCGCCAACGTCACGGGCCTGCCCGCCCTCTCCCTGCCGGCGGGCCACGACGACGCGGGGCTCCCGGTCGGGCTGCAGCTCATCGGCCGCGCCTACGCGGAGCGGCTCCTCCTGGCCGTGGGGCGCGCCTTCGAGGGCTGAGCGCCTGTCTCTCTCAGGGACAGCTCTCAGGGGCAGCTCTCAGGGGCAGCCCGTGCCCGGAACGGAGGACGGGCCCGCACCACGCGGGTGCGGGCCCGTCTCAGAAGGAGCGGTCAGCCGACTACCGTCCAGGTGTCGCTGCCGTGCAGCAGCGCGGAGAGGTCGCCCTTCCCGTTCCGCTCGACGGCGTGGTCCAGCTGCTCGGCCATCTCCGTGTCGTAGACCGGGCGCCGCACGCTCCGCAGCACCCCGATCGGCGTGTGGTGCAGCGTGGTCGGGTCGGCCAGCCGGGAGAGCGCGAAGGCCGTGCCGGGCGACTCGGCCGACGCGTCGTGGATCAGCACATCCGCCGTGCCCTCCGCGCGGACGTCCACGATGCGCAGCTCCCCGCTCGCCCGGTCGCGGACGACGCCCTTGGCCCCGAGCCCGTCCTCGGCCGGGGCGCCGAAGCGGATCGGTTCACCGTGCTCCAGCCGGATGACGGCTTCCTGGGCGAGCTCCTTGTCCTTGAGGACCTCGAAGGCGCCGTCGTTGAAGATGTTGCAGTTCTGGTAGATCTCCACCAGCGCCGTACCGGGATGGTCGGCAGCGGCACGCAGCACGCCGGTGAGGTGCTTGCGGTCCGAGTCCACCGTGCGGGCCACGAAGCTCGCCTCCGCACCGAGCGCCAGTGACACCGGGTTGAACGGGGCGTCCAGGGACCCCATGGGCGTGGACTTGGTGACCTTCCCCGACTCGGACGTGGGGCTGTACTGCCCCTTCGTCAGACCGTAGATCCGGTTGTTGAACAGCAGGATCTTGAGGTTCACATTGCGGCGCAGCGCGTGGATCAGATGGTTGCCGCCGATCGAGAGGGCGTCGCCGTCCCCCGTGACCACCCACACGCTCAGGTCCCGGCGCGAGGACGCCAGCCCCGTGGCGATGGCCGGGGCGCGGCCGTGGATGGAGTGCATGCCGTAGGTGTTCATGTAGTACGGGAAGCGGGAGGAGCAGCCGATACCCGAGACGAAGACGATGTTCTCCTTCGCCAGCCCCAGCTCGGGCATGAACCCCTGGACGGCGGCGAGCACGGCGTAGTCGCCGCACCCGGGACACCAGCGGACCTCCTGGTCCGACTTGAAGTCCTTCATGGTCTGCTTGCCCTCCGCCCGGGGCACCAGGGACAGCGCCTCCGGGGCGGCCGAAGTCTCAGCCATGGGTGATGGCCTCCTTGACTGTGCTGTTAAGGAGCTCTTCGAGCAGGGTCGCGAGCTGCTCGGCCTTGAAGGGCAGCCCGCGTACCTGCGTGTACGACTGCGCGTCGACCAGGTACCTGGCGCGCAGCAGCGTGGCCAGCTGCCCGAGATTCATCTCCGGCACGACCACCTTGTCGTAGCGGCGCAGCACCTCGCCCAGATTGCGGGGGAACGGGTTGAGGTGGCGCAGATGGGCCTGTGCGATCTCGCCCCCGGCCCGCCGGATGCGGCGCACCGCCGCCGCGATCGGGCCGTAGGTGGAGCCCCAGCCGAGCACCAGCACCTTCGCGCCCCCGCCCGGGTCGTCGACCTCCAGGTCGGGGACCTCGACGCCGTCGACCTTGGCCTGCCGGGTGCGGACCATGAAGTCGTGGTTGGCCGGGTCGTAGGAGATGTTGCCGGTGCCGTCCTGCTTCTCGATGCCGCCGACGCGGTGCTCCAGGCCGGGCGTGCCGGGCACGGCCCAGGGGCGGGCCAGGGTGTGGGGGTCGCGCTTGTACGGCCAGAAGACCTCGGTGCCGTCCTCCAGCTCGTGGTTCGGGCCGGAGGCGAACCGCACCCGCAGATCGGGCAGTTCGTCCAGGTCGGGGATGCGCCAGGGCTCGGAGCCGTTGGCGAGGTAGCCGTCGGAGAGCAGCAGGACGGGGGTGCGGTAGGTGACCGCGATCCGGGCCGCGTCCAGCGCCGCGGTGAAGCAGTCGGCGGGGGTGGCCGGGGCGACGATCGGCACCGGCGCCTCGCCGTTCCGCCCGTACATCGCCTGCAGCAGGTCCGCCTGCTCGGTCTTGGTGGGCAGCCCGGTGCTGGGCCCGCCCCGCTGGATGTCCACGATCAGCAGCGGCAGCTCCAGGCTCACCGCCAGACCGATGGTCTCGGACTTCAGCGCCACGCCGGGGCCCGAGGTGGTGGTGACGCCCAGCGAGCCGCCGAAGGCGGCGCCGAGCGCCGCGCCGATGGCGGCGATCTCGTCCTCGGCCTGGAAGGTGCGGACCCCGAAGTTCTTGTGCTTGCTCATCTCGTGCAGCACATCGGAGGCCGGGGTGATGGGGTAGGAGCCGAGGAACAGCGGAAGGTCCGCTTTCTGAGACGCGGCGATCAGCCCGTAGGACAGCGCCAGATTTCCGGAGATGTTGCGGTACGTGCCGGGCGGGAACGCGGCGGAGGCCGGGGCCACCTCGTAGGAGACCGCGAAGTCCTCGGTGGTCTCGCCGAAGTTCCAGCCCGCCCGGAACGCGGCGATATTCGCTTCCGCGACCGTCGGCTTCTTGGCGAACTTGCTGCGCAGGAACGCCTCGGTCTGCTCGGTGGGCCGGTGGTACATCCAGGACAGCAGGCCCAGCGCGAACATGTTCTTCGACCGGCCGGCCTCCTTGCGGCCCAGGTCGTACTCCTTCAGCGCCTCGACCGTCAGTGTGGTCAGCGGCACCTGGTGGACGCTGTACCCGTCCAGCGAGCCGTCCTCCAGCGGGTTGGAGTCATAGCCGACCTTCGCCATCGCACGCTTGGTGAACTCGTCCGTGTTGACGATGATCTCGGCGCCCCGCGGGACGTCCGGGAGGTTCGCCTTCAGCGCGGCCGGGTTCATGGCGACCAGCACGTCCGGGGCGTCGCCCGGCGTCAGGATGTCGTGGTCGGCGAAGTGGACCTGGAAGCTGGACACGCCGGGCAGGGTGCCCGCAGGCGCCCGGATCTCGGCTGGAAAGTTCGGCAGCGTCGACAGGTCATTGCCGAATGTGGCCGTTTCCGAAGTGAAACGGTCCCCGGTGAGCTGCATACCGTCACCGGAGTCCCCCGCGAACCGGATGATCACCCGGTCCAGGCGCCTGACCTCCTTGTCGCGTCCGTTGTCCGGACCGTTCTCCGGGCCGGACTGATGCCCGACTGGGCTACTGACCTGACTGGTCACAGTGGATCGGACCTCCCTCAAGGCGGCGGCTCGCCAGCCATCGTACGTCGCTAAGGGTTACCTTCCCGAAGGTGATCTCATGCTGGACGGCTTGCTGAGACGCCCCCGGTGTTGCGCGGTACCGATCAGCGCCGACCCGTCCCGGTCGGCGCTGGTCAGCAAGGGTCAGGAATTCAGATAGGTCAGCACGGCGAGGACCCGCCGGTGATCTGCGTCACTCTGGGAGAGGCCGAGTTTCAGAAAGATGTTGCTCACATGCTTCTCGACCGCCCCATGGCTCACCACGAGCTGCTTGGCGATCGCGGAGTTGGTGCGCCCCTCCGCCATCAGCCCCAGCACCTCCCGCTCCCGGGGGGTCAGCCCGGCCAGCACGTCCTGTTTGCGGCTCCGCCCCAGCAGCTGCGCGACCACTTCCGGGTCCAGCGCGGTGCCGCCCTCGGCGACGCGCGCGACCGCGTCCACGAATTCACGCACCTCGGCTACCCGGTCCTTGAGCAGATAGCCGACCCCCCGACTGGATCCGGCCAAGAGCTCGGTGGCGTACTGCTCCTCCACATACTGGGACAGCACCAGCACCCCGAGATCCCCGTAGGTCTCCCGCAGCTTGACGGCCGCGCGCACTCCCTCGTCCGTGTGCGTCGGCGGCATCCGGACGTCGGCCACCACCACATCCGGCGGCGCTCCCGCGTCGGCCAGCTCGGCGACGGTCCGCACGAGCGCCTCCCCGTCCCCGACACCGGCCACGACCTCGTAGCCGCGGTCCGTGAGCAGCCGCGTCAGGCCCTCCCGGAGCAGCACCGAGTCCTCGGCGATCACCACTCGCACTCTGTCCTCCGTGCGCTCCACTGTCCGGCCCCCCTGATGCGAAACCCCTCCGACACCAGCATCCCAGATCGCCCGGGGGGAGCGCCGGAGGCGGTCGCGTCCTCAGCGCCAGGGGAGTTCGGCGGTGATGCGGGTGGGGCCTCCGGGTGGGGAGTCGAGGACGAGGAGTCCGTCGACGGAGCTGAGGCGGTCGGCGAGTCCGGCGAGTCCGGAGCCTTCGGTGGTGCTGGCGCCGCCGTGGCCGTCGTCGCGTACTTGGACGAGGAGGCGTTGGTCGGTGCGCCAGACTTCGATTTCGGCGGTGTGGGCCGCGCTGTGTTTGCTGACGTTCTGGAGGAGTTCGGAGGTGGTGAAGTAGGCGATGCCTTCGATGGCGGGGGCGGGGCGGTCGGGGAGTTCGGCGGTGACGGTGACGGGGACGGTGCAGCGGGCGGCGAGGGCGGAGAGTGCGGGGCCCAGGCCGCGGTCGGTGAGGATGGCGGGGTGGATGCCGCGGGCGAGGTCGCGCAGTTCCTGGAGGGCGATTTTCACTTCGCCGTGTGCTTCGTCGACCATGCGGGCGGCGGCTTCGGGGTCTTCGAGGAGTTTCTCCTTGGCCAGGCCGAGGTCCATGGCCAGGGAGACCAGGCGGGCCTGGGCCCCGTCGTGCAGATCGCGTTCGATACGGCGCAGGTCGGCCGCCGCCGTGTCCACCACCACCCCCCGGTCCGACTCCAGCTCCGCCACCCGCCGCTCCAGCTCGTCCGACGGCGCCAGCAGCGTCCGCACCAGCAGCCGGTCCACCGTGGTCAGCCCGCGCGCGATCCACGGCAGCGCGGGCCACGCCAGCAGCAGCGCCGGCACGGTGACGAAGAACGTCAGCCCGCCCCAGGGGAGCCGGATCAGCGAGTAGAGCACCTGCCGCCAGCCCACCGGGTCCCGCAGCGTCGTCCACAGCCAGGGGAAGAAGCCGCCGCGCTCGGCGCGCAGCGGGCTGGGCTCGTCGATCCGGACGTCCAGCAGCAGCCGGGCGCGGGCGCGCTCGAACCTGCCCAGCTGACGGCACCCCCGCAGCCCCACGGCCAGCAGCGGCAGCCCGACGACGGTGACCGAGAGCAGCGCCCCCGCCCACAGCATCGCCGCGACGCAGAAGAACGCCGCTGTGTCGATCCACACATTGGTGAGCAGATGCGCGATCTCCCGCCAGGTCTGCGCGGAGAGGACGGGCCGGGGAGGGGGAAGCCGCTCGGTGTCCTCGTCCGCGGCCGGCGCTGTGGTTCTCGGGAGGCTCGCGGTCATACGCCCCAGCCTGCCCGGTCCCGGGCGGACCGCGCCATGGGGTGCGGAGGTGCCCCGGGGTGGGGATAACCCCACCGCACAGCGCCGGAGCGGCCCGTCCCGTGAACGGGTCCGGACAGAGTGTGACGCGCCGGTGCTCTCAGACCCCCGCAGGGCCTAGACTCCCGTGCGGACAGATCCTCGAACAGCACCCAGCACCTTCCACAGCACACCCACCGATCACCGGAACACCAGACAGGGGCGGACGTGCCGGACTACTTCCACGGCTACTCGGTCGTCGGACTGGTAGCGGTCCTCGGGGCGCTCTTCGTCACCGTCGCCTTCGCGGCCGGGCGGCTGCTGCGGCCCGTCGTGCCGACGCGGGAGAAGATGCTGACGTACGAGTGCGGGGTGGATCCCGTCGGCGAGGGCTGGGCGCACACCCAGGTCCGCTACTACGTCTACGCCTTCCTGTACGTCATCTTCGCCGTGGACTCCGTCTTCCTCTTCCCGTGGGCGACGGTCTTCGACGCGGCCGGATTCGGCGGAATCACGCTGGTGGAGATGTTCATCTTTCTCGGCTTCCTGGCCGTCGGCCTGCTGTACGCGTACAAGAAGGGCGTCCTGGAATGGACGTAAGCGAACCCGGCACCCCGCAGCCCCTGGAGCCCCCGCGGCTGCTGGAGCCCCCGCAGCGGACGGAGGCCGGGCCCCGGCTGGGCCCGCTCGCCCGGCTGGCCCCGGAGCCCATGAAGGTGATCCTCAACTGGGGCCGCCGCTACAGCCTGTGGGTCTTCAACTTCGGTCTCGCCTGCTGCGCCATCGAGTTCATCGCCGCCTCGATGGCCCGCCACGACTTCATCCGGCTCGGCGTCATCCCCTTCGCGCCGGGGCCCCGGCAGGCCGACCTGATGGTGGTCTCGGGCACGGTCACCGACAAGATGGCCCCCTCCGTCAAGCGCCTCTACGAGCAGATGCCGGAGCCGAAGTACGTGATCTCCTTCGGCGCCTGCTCCAACTGCGGCGGCCCGTACTGGGACTCGTACGCGGTCACCAAGGGCGTCGACCAGATCATCCCCGTCGACGTCTATGTGCCGGGCTGCCCGCCCCGGCCCGAGGCGCTGCTCCAGGGCATCCTCAAGCTCCAGGAGAAGATCGCCCAGGAGTCCACAGCGCACCGCTACCTCGGCGACAGCAAGGGCAGCGGCGACGGCAAGGGCAGCGGCGACGGCGCCCGCACCCCGGCCGGGGCCCTCACCAGCGGCCTGGTGGCGCCCCCGGGAGAGGGAGGGGGCCGGTGACCACCGTCGGCTGGCTGCCGGACGGCGCGGAGGCGCTGTTCGGCGACGGCGCCACGGCCGAGGACGCCTACGGGCTGCTGACCGTCGACGTCCCCGCCGAGTCCTGGACCTCGGCGCTGCGCGCGGCCCGGGACGACCTGGGCTGCAGCTACTTCGACTGGCTCAGCGCCGTCGACGAACCGGGCACCGGCATCCGCGTCTGCGCCCATGTCGTCGCCCTTCCCGGCGCGGGCCAGGGAATCCGCCGGCTCGTCCTGCGGACGACCGTGCCGCACGAGGCGCCCGCCCTCCCGACCGCCACCGGCGTCTACGCCGGAGCCGGCTGGCACGAGCGGGAGACCCACGAGATGTTCGGCGTCGACTTCACCGACCACCCGCACCTCGCGCCGCTGCTGCTGCCCGACGCCTTCGAGGGGCACCCGCTGCGCAAGGACTTCGTGCTCGCGGCCCGCGTCGTCAAGACCTGGCCCGGCGCCAAGGAGCCCGGGGAGTCGGGGCACGGCGGCCCCAAGCGCCGCACCATGCTCCCGCCCGGCG
>NZ_JAAKZZ010000330.1 GCF_011045075.1 Streptomyces boncukensis | reverse complement strand
GGCGGGTTCGGCGTGGGGCGCTGGGGCTGGCCGTTCTTGTGCTGGTCACCGCCTTCACCGCCGCCGCGCTGCCACGCGCCCTCGACGCCTCGGCGGACGACGCACTCCGCGACGCGCTCTCCCGCGCCCACCCCGACGACCGGCTGCTGAGCGGCACGGCCGCCGCCTCGCCCGCGTCCGCCGAGCCCGGCACGCTGCGCGAGAGGGTCGCCCCCGACCGCGTCCGCGCCGCCGAGCAGGCGCTCCGCGAGGCCGTACGGCCCCCGCTGCGGCTGGACCGGCGGCAGGCCGCTTACGGCGTCCGCAGCACCGCCCCTGCCGAGGTGCGCGACCGGCGGCTGCCGCGCCCCTCCCCCGGGCTCGACCCCCGGGTGACCCTCACCGCGCAGGCCGGGCTCACCGCGCGCGCCCGGCTGACGGCCGGGCGGCTCCCGGACGGCACGGTGACCGGGCCCGAGGGCGGGCGGCGCCTCCAGGCCGCCGTCAGCGCCCGTACGGCGCGCACCCTGAAGCTGCGCCCCGGCGACACCCTCCACCTGCCCTCCGGGTACGGCGAGACCAGCGTCGAGATCACCGGCGTCTACGCGCCGCGCGGCGACCCCGGCCAGGTGCGCGCGAGCCCGTACTGGAACGCCGAGGACAGCCTGGTCCGGCCCACCCTGGTGCCCGTGCCGGTCCAGGGCGGTTCGCCCAAGCACTACTGGCACTTCAGCGCGGTCATCCATCCGCGCGCCGCCCCCGCGCTGCTGGATCTGCGGGAGGGCGCCGAACTGTTCTGGCACTACCCGGTGGACCAAGGCGCGCTGCACGCGCACCAGGTGGAGGAGGCGGAGCGGCAGCTGGCCTCGCTGTCCAGCGGGCCGCGCGCGGCGCGGCTCCAGGAGCGCGCGGCCGTCGGCCGGATCACCGTGGAGGAGGGGCTGGCCGAGACGCTGTCGGCGTTTCGGCGCGACCGCTCTGCGCTCTCCCCGCTGCTGCTGATCGCGCTCCTCGGGCTGGCGACGGCCGGGACGGCGGTGCTGCTGCTGTCCGGTGCGCTGGCGGCGGACCGGCGCCGGGAGGAGCTGGCGCTCCTGCGCGCCCGGGGCGGCTCGCTGCCGGGCATCGCGGGGCGGCTGCTGGCGGAGACCGCCGCCGTGGCCGTGCCCGCCGGAGCCGTGGGCACCGGGCTGGCGCTGCTGGCCGTCCCGGGCAGCCGGTCCGGGGCCGCGCTGGCCGCGGCCTGCGGCGCGACCGCCGTGGCGGCCCTGGCGCTGCCGGTGCGCGGCGCGCTCGGGCAGCGCAGGGCGCGGGTGACAGCGGACCGCGCGGACGTGGCGCGCGCCCGCCCCTCGCGCCGCCGGAGGGTCGTCGAGCTGACCGTGCTGGCGCTGGTGGCGGGCGCCGTCGTGGCCGTACGGCAGCGCGGCACCGCCGACGGCGGCGACGCGCTGCTCGCGCTGGCCCCGGTGTTGCTCGCGTGCGCCGCTGCGCTGCTGCTGATGCGGTGCTATCCGCTGCCGCTGCGGCTGCTGAGCCGGGCTGCGGCGCGGCGTCCGGGCCCCGTCGCGTTCCTGGGGCTGGCGCGCGCCGGGCGCGCCCCCTCGGCCGCGGTGTCCGGACTGGCGCTGCTCGCCCTGCTGGTGGCGCTGACCGTCGCGTCGTTCGGCGGCACGGTGCTGGCGGGCGTGGCGCAGGCCCGGGACCGGGCCGCGCTGGCCGCGGTGGGCGCGGACGCCCGGATCGAGGCCGAGGACGGCGGCGCGCTGCCCGCCGGGCTGCCGGGCGCGGTGCGGAAGGTGCCCGGCGTGCGGGAGGCCGCGGCCTACCGCACGCAGCCGGACGGCGAGCTGACCGGCCTCGCCTCCGGGGTGACGGTGATCCTGGCCGACGCCCCCGCGTACGCCCGGATCGCCGACCGTACGGGCCAGGGCGGGTTCCCCGCGCGGGCGCTCCGCACGGACCGGCACACCGCCGCGTCCGAGCCGCTGCCCGCGCTGGTCTCCCCGGGCCTCGCGCGCGGCCTGGGCGGCCGGCGGGGCGGCACCCTGGCGCTGCCGGGCCTGCAGGTCCCCGTCCGTGCGGAGCTCGTCCGGGACGAGACGCCCGCCGCGCGCGGCGGCGCGTTCCTGGTGCTGTCCCGGGAGGCCGTCGCCCGCGCCCGGCCGGACGCCCGGGGCACCGCCCTGCTGGCCGCCGACACGGTGCTCGTCGACGGCCCCTCGGCCGACGGCGCGGCACTGCGCGCCCTGGCCGAACGGCGGGACGGACAGGACGGGAAGCACGGGCAGGAAGGGAAGCACGGGCAGAACGGGCAGGACGGGAAGCACGGGCGGGGCGCGCGGGATGCGCGGGAGGGCGGGCGCAGCGTGCTCGTCCTCCGGTCCGCCGAGCGGGCCCGGTTCGCCGACTCCGCACTGCAGTCCGGCGCCGAGCGGCTGTACACCGCCGCCGTCCTGGCATCCGCCGGATACGCCGCGCTGGCCGTCCTGCTGTCGCTGCTGCACACCGCGCCCGAGCGCCTCGCCCTGCTCGCCCGGCTGCGCACCCTCGGCCTGCCGCGCCGCCAGGGGCGCGGGATGCTGCTGCTGGAGAGCCTGCCGCTGTACGCCATGACGGCGTGCGCCGGAGCGCTGACCGGGCTCGCCACCGTGCCGCTGCTGGGCCCCGGCATCGACCTGACCGCGCTCGCCGGCACCCCCGACTCGGTGCCGGCCGGGCTGCGCGCCGACCCGGCAGCCCTGCTGCTGCCCCCGCTCGCCCTGCTCGTGCTCGCCGCCGCCGGCCTGCTGGTGCAGTCCCGGCTCGCCGGGCTGCCCGGACGGGCGACCGCCGACCTGCGTACGGAGCCGCCATGACGCCCTCGCCCCCCGCCCCGACCACCCTGACCGACCTGGAAGAGCGCGCCGCCGAGGCGGCCAGGGCCCGTGCGTACGGCGACGACGCGCTGATCGTGTGCGACCGCCTGGTGCGTATCTTCAGCACGGACGGCGTCGAGGTGCAGGCGCTGCAGGGGCTGGACCTGCTGGTGCGGGAGGGCGAACTGACCGCGCTCGTCGGCGCCTCCGGCAGCGGCAAGTCCACCCTGCTGAACATCCTGGCCGGGCTGGACACCCCCTCGGCCGGCCGCGCCACCGTGGCGGGCTACGACCTGCTCGCGATGAACGCCGCGTCCCGGCTGCGCTACCGCAGGGAGACGGTCGGCTTCATCTGGCAGCGCACCTCGCGCAACCTGCTGCCCTATCTGACCGCCGCGCAGAACGTGGCCCTGCCGATGCGGCTGCGGCGCGGCGGTGTCGGCTCCCGCCGCCGGCAGCGGGAGCGCGCCCGGGAGCTCCTCGACCTGCTGGGCCTGGCCGAGGCGCGGGACCGCCACCCCGCGCAGCTCTCCGGCGGCGAGCAGCAGCGGGTGGCCGTCGCCGTCGCGCTGGCCAACCACCCGTCGGTCGTGCTGGCCGACGAGCCGACCGGGGAGCTGGACACGGCCACAGCGGAGCAGGTGTTCGCCGCGCTGCGCCGGGCCAACGCCGAGCTGGGGACGACGATCGTGGTGGTGACGCACGACCAGGGGGTCTCGGAGCAGGTCAGCCGTACGGTCTCGATCCGGGACGGGCGCACCAGCACGGAGACGCTGCGCAGGACCGAACCGGACGCCGGGGGCGGGGAGTCGAGGGTCAGCCGGGAGTACACCACGATCGACCGCTCCGGGCGGCTGCAGCTGCCACCGGAGTTCACGGAGCCCCTCGCGATCCGGGACCGGGTCCGGCTGGAGCTGCGGCCCCAGCACATCGAAGTCCACCCGGACGACGAGCACTGACCTTCCCGGAGCCCTCTTCCGGGGCCTTGTCCGGTGGACCGGCCCTGCCGGGAAGGGGCGGCCCCTTGCTGCTCGGTGCAGAGCGCGCCACCGCCGTGGCCCGGCGCGCAGTTCCCCGCGCCCCCGCCCCTCCGGGGCGCCCGCTGGGCTGGGCTAGACCGGGGTGACCGTGAGGCCGGCGGTCGGTCCTCGGGTGGAGCCGCCGGCTCGGACCAGCACGGATCCGTACGCCGACCGCAGCCGCAGCCAGTTGCCGCCGGCCGCCTCCAGCAGGCTCACCGGCTCCTCGCCCCGCAGGAACCCCAGGGCGTGCGCGGCGTGCACGGCGCGCAGCGGCATCCCCGTGCGGCCCAGCGGACGGGACCAGATCTCCTCCGCCAGGGCGTCCAGCTCCTCGCGCCCGCGCCGCCCGGCGCCCAGCTTCTCCGCGCGCTCGCGGAACTCCCCGACGGCCGCCGCCGCGACCGTGCGGACCGCGTCCACCGGCACCGCGCCGAACTCCCGCCAGCCGGTGCGCGGCGGCAGCACCCCGGCCCAGGACGGGCCCGTCACGGGGGACGGGACGGCGACGCTCTCCTGCTCCTCGTCGACCCGCTCCAGCAGCTCGCCCGCCGAGACGGTGACATCCAGCTCGACGGGCTCCAGCAGCCTGCCGGTGCGCACGGCCAGCACCTCGAAGCGCGCGGGCTTGGCGAAGACGGCGGCCACCCCGTCCTGCGCCTGGAGGCGGACGGCGGCGTTCTTCTCCCAGCGCAGCAGCCGCCCCAGGAAGGCGGCGAGGCCCGCCGCCTCCCCGGGGTCGGCGAAGACCAGCCCGCTAGCCGCGGTGACTGTCATCGGCATACCCCTTCAGGAACGAACGCTCCTCGGCGGTGATCCGCCGGGGACGCCCCCGCTCCAGGTCGTACGGCACGAAGACCGTGCTGGCCCGGACGTACGGCATGGCGTCCGCGGCGGCCTCCGCGTCGGTGATCTCGTACGCGAAGGTGGCCGAGGCGACCTTCAGCTCGGTCACCCACAGTTCCACGATGACCGGCTCGTGCCGGAATGTCAGCGGGCGAAGGTAGTCGATCTCGTGCCGCGCCACCACGGAGCCTCCGGTGAACGCCCCGGGGCACTCCTCGCGCGCCAGGCGCGCGAGGAAGTCGATCCGTGCCTCCTCCAGGTAGCGCAGATAGACCGCGTTGTTCACATGTCCGTGCGCGTCCATGTCCGACCAGCGCAGGGGGCACGGAAAGGGATGCCGCACGCCGCTCAGCCCCGGGTGAGCTTCTTGTAGGTCGCCCGGTGCGGACGGGCCGCGTCGGGGCCGAGCCGCTCGATCTTGTTCTTCTCGTACGACTCGAAGTTGCCCTCGAACCAGAACCACTTGCTGTCGCCCTCGTAGGCGAGGATGTGCGTGGCGACGCGGTCCAGGAACCAGCGGTCGTGGGAGACGACCACGGCGCAGCCCGGGAAGTCGAGCAGCGCGTTCTCCAGCGAGGAGAGCGTCTCCACGTCGAGGTCGTTGGTCGGCTCGTCGAGCAGCAGCAGATTGCCGCCCTGCTTGAGGGTGAGGGCGAGGTTGAGCCGGTTGCGCTCGCCGCCGGAGAGCACTCCCGCGGGCTTCTGCTGGTCCGGGCCCTTGAACCCGAACGCGCTGACATACGCGCGGGAGGGCATCTCGACCTGTCCGACGTTGATGTAGTCCATCTCGTCCGAGACGACGGCCCACAGCGTCTTCTTGGGGTCGATGCTCTCCCGGCCCTGGTCGACATAGGAGATCTTGACGGTGTCGCCGACCTTGATCGAACCGGAGTCGGGGTGCTCCAGCCCCTGCAACATCTTGAACAGGGTGGTCTTGCCCGCGCCGTTCGGCCCGATCACACCGACGATGCCGTTGCGCGGCAGCGTGAAGGAGAGGTCGTCGATGAGCACCTTCTCACCGAACGCCTTGTTGAGGTTCTCGACCTCCACCACGACGTTGCCCAGGCGGGGGCCCGGCGGGATCTGGATCTCCTCGAAGTCCAGCTTCCGGGTCTTCTCCGCCTCGGCCGCCATCTCCTCGTACCGCGTCAGCCGCGCCTTGGACTTGGCCTGCCGCCCCTTGGCGTTGGAGCGCACCCAGTCCAGCTCCTCCTTGAGGCGCTTCTGCCGCTTGGCGTCCTTCTGGCCCTCGACCTTGAGGCGGGCCTGCTTCTTCTCCAGATACGTGGAGTAGTTGCCCTCGTACGGGAGGGCGCGGCCGCGGTCCAGCTCCAGGATCCACTCCGCGACGTTGTCCAGGAAGTACCGGTCGTGGGTGATCGCCACGACGGTGCCGGGGTACTTCGCCAGGTGCTGCTCCAGCCACTGCACGGACTCGGCGTCCAGGTGGTTGGTGGGCTCGTCGAGCAGCAGCAGATCGGGCTGCTCCAGCAGCAGCTTGCAGAGCGCGACGCGGCGCTTCTCACCACCGGAGAGGGTGACCACCGGCCAGTCGCCGGGCGGGCAGCCCAGGGCGTCCATGGCCTGCTCCAGCTGGGCGTCGAGGTCCCAGGCGTTGAGGTGGTCGAGCTGCTCCTGGAGCTTGCCCATCTCCTCCATCAGCTCGTCCGAGTAGTCCGTGGCCATCTGCTCGGCGATCTCGTTGAACCGGTCGACCTTGGCCTTGGTCTCGGCCACGCCGTCCTGGACGTTCTCCAGCACGGTCTTCGAGTCGTCCAGCGGGGGCTCCTGCAGCAGGATTCCCACCGAGTAGCCGGGGGACAGCATGGCGTCACCGTTGGACGGCTGCTCGATCCCGGCCATGATCTTGAGCACGGTGGACTTGCCAGCGCCGTTGGGACCCACGACACCGATCTTCGCGCCCGGCAGGAAGCTCAGGGTGACGTCGTCGAGGATCACCTTGTCGCCGTGCGCCTTGCGCGTCTTGCGCATGGTGTAGATGTACTCAGCCAAGAGGAACCGTCCGGCAATCTGTAGGTGTTGACATGCGGCCACGCCGCGGGCCGCTCGAAGGCATACGCATCCATCTTGCCGCACGCCCCGCCCCGCCCGGAAACGGGATACCCCGGCACCGGGCCCGGCAGGGCCCTGCCGGGTGCGCTCCTACCGCTCCGGGGCCGCGCCCCGGGGCCGTCACGCCTGTCCGTTCCCCCGCTGCCGGGCCGCCACCAGGGCTGCGGCGCCCAGCGCGACGAACCCGAGGGCCGCCCCGGCGATCAGGGGGGTGTGCCCGCTGCCGGTCTCCGCGAGATCGGTGCCGCCGGCCAGGGTCCGCTCACCGCCCGTGCCGCCGACGGTGGCGGGCCGGGCGGCGGACCGGGTGGTGACACCCTGCCCGTCCAGGCCGCCGCCCTCCGTCTCCGCGCCGGTGGACGCGGCGCAGTTGAGCACGCCGCTGAAGACCCGCTCGTACCCCCGCGGCCCGCTGACGGGTATCCGGTACGCCTGGTCCTCGCGCACCGGCACCGTGACCGTGCCGGTGCCGCCCCCGGGGATCTCGCGCCGCCGGTCGCCGGCCCGGAGCCGGAAGGGGGCGTCGCCGCCGTTGTCCACCGTGATGTCGACCCCGCCCCGCGCGCAGTTCTCCACCGCGCGGGCCGCGGGGACCGCGCCCTTGGCCGCCCAGTTGACCGTGGCGTCGGCGGCGACCGTGGACTGGCTCGACCCCGCGACGATCTGCGCCTGGCTCCGGCCGCGCTCGCCCGCGCCGGTCAGCACCCGGCCCACCGGGATCTTTGTCGCGGCGCGCGCGGTGAGCGAGGCGGTGCCGGGGTCGACGTCGTCGGGCACGGCGAAGTAGAGCCGGGTGCCGTTCCGCGCGGAGCGGAGGTGCCGCCCCCGCTCGTCCACGATGCGCACACCCTGCGCTGTCGCGGCCGGACCGGGGGTGACCGTGACCCCGGGAGCGTTCGTCCGGACCGTCACCGGGCCCAGCCTGTCCCCGGTCCTGCCGGACACCGCCGCCGGGTCCAGCGCGAGCGAAGCGCGCGGCTCGGGCGCGCTGCGGGCCCGGCGCACCAGGTGGTCGGCGAGCTTCTCGGCACCCGCGTCGGCCGCGCTCACCCGGGGCGCGCCCGAGCCGTCGCGGGAACCGCCGGCGAGCCGCCAGATCGCGACCTGCGTACCGGCAGCCGCGGTGCTCGCGGTGAGCCGCTCGGCGCCCGCCGCCTCAGCCAGCGCCTCCAGGTCGTCCACCCGGGGGTAGGAGTGCTGCACGACCCAGCGGATCCTGCCCGCGTTCCGACTGCCGTGCAGCGGGGAGGACTCGGCCTCGCCCTCCTGGTAGCGCGCCTGGGCCTGGGTCGGTCTGAGCGTGTCGACGCCGTAGGTCTGCAGGGTGCCGCCGTCCTCGACCGACATCTCGAAGAGCCCGGCGCTGACCTCCCGTCGCTCGGCGCCGACCCGGATCACCGCGTCCCCGTGCGACCGCAGCCCGTCCAGCGTGGCGGTGGCGCCGCCCCGCTGCTTCGGGACTCCCCCGGCCAGGGCCGTCCCCGTGCCCGCCGCCGGCCCGGCGACGCACACCCCGGCCGCGACCGCGGCAGCGGCCAGACGGCGCACCGGCCGTCGGCGTGCAGAAGTCATGGTCTTTCCCCTTCTTGGCGGGTCGGCCCGGGTACCGGCCGCGCTTCCGCCGCAAGGCGCTCAACCCCCGTCAGTACGAGGGATAGTAGAGAGCGGAACGCATCAAGATCCCCACGATTCCCGTCCGTCACGCATTCCGCGTCAGAATCGTTATCGCCGAATCCGGCGGACTGGGACGATCACGGCACAGGCCGCTGACCTGGAACACCTGCTTCCGCCGGACCCGGGCGCTCCGCC